>NZ_JAPZQM010000108.1:0-9935 GCF_027530565.1 Microcystis sp. LE19-10.1B
TAAATTCTCTCTAGCATTTTCTGGCTCTCGGGGTTTAGGTCTCTAATCAATCTCATTGTATTTTCCTGCTGCTTCGTTTTTTTATGTATTATACTTCTTAATTTTTTATTTGGGTAATTAATTTTGCATGACTACTTATCAGTGATCAGTTATCAGATGTGAGTTTTCAGTTTACTGATTACTGATTACTGTTCACTGTTCACTGAAAATTGGCCGATATTGCTAGGGAAAAACGGAAAGTGCTGCCTTTACCTAATTCACTTTCCACCTCGATTTGACTTTGGTGTAATTCCACTAAACGACGGGTAATCGCTAAACCAATACCACTACCCCCAGAATAACGGGAACGAGAACGATCGGCCCGCCAAAAGCGCTCGAAAATAAAGGGTAAATCCTCTGCTGCGATGCCAATTCCTGTATCGATAACGGCAATTTGTAGGCGATTTTTGTCCCTTGTCACTTGCAGGGTAATTGCACCATTATCGGTGTAACGAATGGCATTACCGAGCAGATTAACTAAGATTTGTTCGAGGCGATCGGGATCGGCCATGACAGATGGTAAATTGGGGGGACAATCTAACTGTAAAGTCGGTCCATCTTCTAATAATTGATCGGCAAATTTTTCGATGAGAGAATTTAACAAAGGCAATAAATTAACAGGTTGCATTTTAATCGATAGATAACCAGATTCCGCTTGCGATAGCTCCTGTAGATCGTGGGTTAAACGTTCTAACCTGCGGGTTTCTTTCACTAATTTCTGATAAAGTTCTGGATTAGGTTCGATCGCACCATCGGCTAATTCTTCTAAATATCCCCGTACCACAGTTAAAGGGGTGCGTAATTCATGGGTAAGATCACCGATTAATTCCTGGCGCCGTTTTTCCACATCGGCTAAACTAATCGCCATCTGATTAAAACTGATGGCTAATTGATTTAATTCTGGGATTTCGCTTTCTGGAACTCGCGCCGATAAATCCCCTTCAGCAAAATTTTTAGTGATTTGTTTCATTTGTTTTACCGGTTTCATAATGCGTTGAGAAACCAAAAAACTCAGATAACCAGCCGTACTTCCTCCCGCAATGAATGACCAAATGGCACTACTATCCCAAGCTGTCTCAAAACCCCTAACCAAGAAAGTTCTCGCTGATCGCACGGTAAAAAATCCCTGCCTTTCTAACTGTTCCAAACGCAAAACAAACATTCGCGGAGAAGATAATTTAGCAATGATAATAAAGCTACTCAATCCCACCACCATAACGAGGAGATGGGATAAAAATAATCTGGTTCCTAAGCTTAATTTTGGTGGCTGCATATTTGTTTAAAAACTCTATTTGTTGTCAATATTATTGAGAGACTGCTGCATAAATATAAAAACCTTTTTGGCTAATATCTTTTGGTCTTTTTGAAATCAAAAAGTGCCAGCCATTGGATTGTTCGGTGGGAAAATTTAGGGACTTTTTCCCTGAAAATTAGGTAATTCGCCAATTCAAAAATGGGGAAACCCCTACACCCTACACCCCACACCCTACCCCTAGGAAAAACTTTTTGCCGCAAACCCTATTGACAGGGTTTCTCATAAAGATGAAGTATAAGAGGATTTGGCATCGACCACCGACTCCAAAAAACAAAAACTTTGTACCTCACCATTAAGATAACGGCCCTAGATTCGGCTACAGCATCATAAAGAACTCTATCGGGTTCTTCTTGTTGAAGAATCTCTCGTCAAGCTATGCTGTGAGGGGAGAGTAGGTCAAAACCTAACTTTTTGCCGCTCTATGCTATGGTATCAAGATGCGCTACTCTGTTAGGAGATGATTTTGCTTGAGTCATCTGCTCAAAGTAGCGTCTGTTTTTTAACCCTTACCCTTAAAAGAGAATCTTTTCTGTATGCTAGAGGCTAATAATCAGGGAGAGAATCAAATATTTCTCTATGAAGTTGTTTTTTCCGGTTCTTCTGGCTCTTTGCCTCAACGCTTCTCCCGGACAGTGCTGCGAGTACCTAAAAGCCGCATGAGTCAAGAAACACAGCGCCTCCTGCGCCAAGGGGCCAAGATTCTCAGTATAAGGCCTCTTGACCCAGAAACTGCCCCGATTAAGCCTAGTTTACTACCTCAACCTTGGTGGATAGAGATCACCACCACTCAGCCGAAATGTCTCTATTATTTCGGTCCTTTTGAGAGTTTTTCGGAAGCTTTATCCCATCAATCCGGTTATATCGAAGACCTCCAATCGGAATCTGCCCTGGGAATTAACAGCGAAATTAAACAATGTCAGCCAGAGGTTTTAACTCAAGAATATTTTTAATGTATGGTATCTAATTTTACAGATTTTTAGGAATAGTTAGTTTCCTCTTGTTTTCGTTTAATAATGCCTTTACCCTCACAGAATTTACAGGGGACGGATTCATTCTCCGTCTCTAGATAGATTCTTTCTTTGCCCTGGCAGTGGGGACAGATAACTTTTTCTTCCCACCAATAATTCTCTAAAAAAGCCTCATCGGTAATATAGGTAAAATCTTCAAACATTGGCTTGTCCTCTTATCGTTGAGATAGCTTAATCTGGATTCATCTTTCAACCTGAGAAATTGAAAATCACTTTTACCCCCATCGTAAAAAAGATCGGGTTCATTCTTCTTGAAACTTAAATTACTTCATATTTATTTATGTTTATTAATATATAATGAGTGTTCACTATCAATCGGGTGTATCTCATATTTGTGAATTTCTCTCACTTATGGTGATCAGCAGAAGTTATACTAAATCCGTTGAGTATAGGCTACATATCAGGACAGGCAAAAGGCACTCATGCAAAAGGGGGAATAAATAATCAGTCTTTAATAACCGGATTTAGTATAACGATTCTGGTTCCAATCACACAATTTAGACAACCGTTAAAAATCTATGAACTCCCGAAAAGGCTTGCCATATAAGCATTTCACATCTAAGTACAATTGCTTATTGCAAAAGTGGGATGCTCCCCGGGAGATCGGGAGAATCTATTACATCCAATTAGCTGAAACAGTCCGCTTGCAGAATACACCTAGTCCAAATAAACCGAATCCTAATAAACCAAAGACAGTGGAAGGTTCAGAAACAGGTTGACTAGATTGGGGAACAAATCCATATTCTAAGTGATCTACTCCAAAGCCTACATTGATCAAAGTCTGAGATATTGAGATAGCTGAAATGCCTGCTAAATTGATAACTCCAAAAAAGCGATCATCAACTGTTGTTCCGTCGTTTCTGGTATCGCCAATCTGTCCCTGACCAAGTGCAATAGTACCTAAAGAATTTCCTTGTGCATCAAACCCTTCAAAAGTTAGTGGTGTTTGATCTATTCCGCCAAAGCTTGAATATGAATCTGTCCAGACAATACCTACATGAGTAGGAAAGTTTCCTAAAGTATTGGCATTGAAAGTAAATTTAAAGCCTCCTATTATTCCATTACCTACTTCAACGAGATAATGACCTTGTTGCCCGTTTCCATCAATCACTCCGTCGTCAATATCAACAGAATCTGTATAAAAACCTGGACCTTCCACGCCAAATGGTAAGCCACTAGCACTAGAGGCTGTAACACCTGGCACATTCAGGGAACCATCCTCAAAATTCTCAAGGTAAAAATAGCTAAAGTTAACATTTTTAAATGGACTATCATTAAAGCTAAGATAAGGAGTTGGTCCGAGTAATGTTGGAGCAGAATTTACAACGGGAGTTTCAATGACTGCACAACCGAGGAAAACTCCAGTAGCTAGTGTTATGGTGGTAATTTTATTAGCCATTCTTTTAGCCTCATCAATTCCTGCTTCAAGCATAAGCCTGATTTCAGCTAATCTAAAGTCGGATGGTGGCGGATAAAGGCGGGAGTTTTATTAATAATCTTGACAAAAAGCGGATTATAGCGGATAATAACGGGTGGGCGTTAGAGGTATGAAGCAACAGGTTAATGGACGTACAAGCGGTGTTGAAATACGTGGATGACCTAGTTTTCGCACAAACGGGGCAACATCTTGACAGTCTGCAAGTTGCGATTCTGAAGGGAGTCCTTAATGGAAAAAAATATACCCATATTTCTGAAGAATATCATTGTTCGGCAGGGCATACTAAAGATGAAGCTTATCAACTGTGGCGCATTCTTTCCGAAGCTTTAGGAGAAGATTTAAATAAGTCTAATTTCCGTGCTACTATTGAAAGATTAGGAGTGGCAAATGCGTACTCCAATATGGTTAATCCTGTGCAAATCGGTAACATTAACCTCTGTGCGGCTCTTCTCGACTTTGTGTGATAATTTTTGCTTATGTAATCGTGAAATGCTTATCGGGCAACACTTTTAGGACTATTTTGTCGAAGAAACTATCAGTATAGACCTCGTTTCCACACAGAAACCAGAAGAGCCTCTGTGCTAATCCTTCACAAAGTTATGAGACAGAAAATATTGAATCAATAATAGAAGAAACTGCTATACCTTATGTTAAAGAAAGCCTGACAATTCTGGAAAGAGAAAGACAAAAAGCAAAACTAGAAATTATTCCAAACTTAGTCGAGCTTGGCTTGACGGCCGAGCAAATTGCTAGTACGTTGGGATTGTCTCTTGAGCAAGTTAAAAAATGTATTCCTTAATTTTATTTAATGAGCATTGTCCACACAATAGAGATAATTTATGTTTGTTTTTATAAATGCACGTCATCAGCTATCGAAGATTACGAGAATTTACGAATAAACACGCTTTAGAAAATTGGCATAAAATTGCCAGTCAAGCAATTTGGTATAATTTAGTTGAGGTTCAAACAGTATTTCCCCAAGCAGAAGCAGTTGGTAATTTTACTGTTTTTAACATTAAAGGAAATCGTTATCGCCTTATAACCAGTATCGATTATCAGAAGCGGCTAATTTATATCAAGTATGTTTTAACTCACGCTGAATACGATAAGGAGCAATGGAAAAATGACCCTTACTTTTAATCCAGAAAAATACAAAGAATTACTAGCTCGCCATTTACCTAAAGTTATCAGAACAGAAGCAGAAAATGAAAAAGCTCTGGTTATTGTCGAAGAATTGATGCACCGTCAGCATCGAACTCCCGAAGAAGATGAACTTTATGAGCTTCTAATTTTTTTAATTGAGAATTTTGAAAGAAGCTTTTATCTACAAGAATCAACCACACCTAATTCTATGTTATTGTTTTTGATGGAGCAACAAAGCGTTAACAAGAAAGACATAGCCATAATCCTTGGCTCTGACAAAATTGCTTCTAGTTTAATTGCAGGAAAAGGGTCAATTAGCCAAGAACAGGCGAAATTATTAGGACATTTCTTTCATGTAGATTATAGTTTGTTTATGTAGGGTTTGCTGAATAAATCTAAAAACCTTGTTGGGTAAAACTTTTAGACCTTTTGGCCATCAAAAAGTAATGGATCTGGGAGTGATCGGGGGAAAAATCCCTGGACTTTTTCCCTGAAAATTAGGTAATTGACCCCCTCAAAATCGGTAAAACCCTACACCCCACACCCCACACCCTACACCCTGCCCCCAGGAAAAACTTTTTCAGCAAACCCTATGTAGGGTTTGCTGAAAAAGTAGGGGCGAAGCATTCGGATAGGAAATCTACGGTTTCAGCGATAGGTTATGCCCGAATGCTTCGCCCCTACAAGACCACGATTCTCTGAAAATCTTGCACTTGTTTTGCGAAATAGACCCCTAAAACCCTTACCTCGTCTATATTTCACATTTATTCAGCCAACCCTAATTAATTATCTCCTCGCCAAAAAAAATCAGGAGCAGAATTTCCACTCCCGATAACCTATTCACTTTAGACTTGCCAATTTATTGGAATATACTGGCAACCTTGGCGCTTACGTCCGGTTGAGTTTCAGCGTAGATATTTTGACGAGTAGCGGCGATTTCTGTGTAAGCTTGACGCACTTCCGAGTTAACTGCCACCGTTTTCACATCGTAGATACGGGTAGCCAGTTGGGGATAGAAACCGATAGCGACAATCAAAGCGAGGAAAGAGACAGCGATAAAGATTTCTCTGGGTTTAGCGTCACTATATTCTGATTCATGAGGGAGGACACAGCTAGTACCAAAACAAACTGCCTGTTCGTTACTTTTGTTGGGGAGAATGTTAGTAATATCGCAGGAAGAACCATCTCCGTAGAAAACTTGACGGAGCATGGAGAGTAGATAAATCGGGGTGAGGATTAAACCAACGGAAGCGAGGAAGACAGTCACAACCCGGAAGGTTTGGCTATAAACGTCACTGCTAGTGACACCGATGAATACAGTAATTTCACTGGCAAAACCGCTCATTCCGGGTAACGCTAGGGAAGCCATGGCGCCGGCAGTAAAGAGAGCGAAGACTTTCGGCATCGCTTGGGCAATCCCACCCATCTCGTTTAAAGCTAAGGTATGGGTGCGGTCGTAGGTGACACCAGCAAGGAAGAATAAGACGGCGGCAATTAAACCATGGGAGAGCATTTGTAACATAGCACCGCTAATACCCACATCGGTGAAGGAAGCAATCCCTAAAAGGACGAATCCCATGTGTGAAACCGAGGAATAAGCGAGACGGCGTTTCATGTTTTGTTGACCGAAGGAAGCGAAAGCACCGTAGATAATATTAACGACACCGAGAATCGCTAGAATCGGGGCAAAGTAGATGTGTGCATCGGGTAGAAGCCCCATATTAAGACGGATTAAACCGTAACCACCCATTTTGAGGAGAACACCAGCGAGAATCATCGATACAGGTGCAGAAGCTTCACCGTGAGCATCGGGGAGCCAAGTATGGAGGGGGAAGATGGCGAGTTTGACCCCGAAAGCGATTAATAAACCAGCGTAAAGGACTAATTCTAAAGCGAGGGGATAATCTTTAAATCCTAATTCCGCCATATCAAAGGTCATTGCACCACCACCGTAAAGGGCCATGGCTAGACCGGCAACGAGGATGAAGATAGAAGCGGCGGCGGTGTAGAGTAAGAATTTAGTGGCGGCATAACGACGTTTTTGACCACCCCAGATGGAAACGAGTAGATAAACGGGAATTAACTCGATTTCCCACATTAAAAAGAATAATAATAAGTCTTGGGCGACGAAAACACCAATCTGAGCGGCGTAGAGCAACAGCATCAGGAAGTAGAATAAACGGGGTTTGCGGTCCACTTGCCATGCGGCCAAGATAGAAAGGGTTGTCACCAATCCTGCTAATAAAACTAACGGTGCCGAGATACCATCCACCGACACCGCCCAGCTTAAACCAATTTGGGGAACCCAATCGATTTTTTCCACTAATTGTAGGTTGGGGTTGCTTAAATCATATTTTTGTAAAAAGACGTAGCACATTAAAACAAAGTCTGCTAGTCCGACTCCAAGAGCGAACCAACGAACAGTTTTTCCTTCTTTGTCGGGGATTACAGGGATCAGGAAGGAGGCAAGCAAGGGGAGCAAAATGATGGCAGTGAGCCAGGGGAAGTTAGCCGTTAGCATGGCAGTAAGAAAAAATACCTATTTCGTTATGTGTTCATTTTATGCGACTTTGTAAAATTTTGTGAATATTTTTTGGCCTACCTTTACCATAGGCTTTTATCTATAATTGGCGCATCATCATCGATTAACCCAAATAAGCTTGTTTGACCCGCTCATCCCTGAGTAAATCCCCGGCTTCTCCTGCGATAGTCAAGCGTCCCGCTTCCAAAACATAGCCGCGATTGGCAGTTTCTAGGGCTAAATTGGCGTTTTGTTCCACTAACAGGATAGTTACTCCCGATTCGTTTAATTGACGGATAATACTGAAGATTTCTCGCACTATCTGCGGCGCTAGTCCTAAACTGGGTTCGTCTAGTAACAATAACTTGGGACGACTCATTAAAGCTCTGGCAATCGCCAGCATCTGCTGTTCCCCACCGCTTAGGGTTCCCGCTAACTGCTCTCGGCGCTCCGATAGTCGGGGAAACAGTTGCAACTGCTCTTCGATATCGCTTTTTACTCCTAGGCGATCGCTTCTCGTATAAGCACCTAACTGCAAATTTGTCAAGACTGTTTGACGCGCTAAGATTCTTCTCCCTTCCGGACTATGGGCAATTCCCCGCTTAACGATTTCATGGGGTGGTAAATGGGTAATATCTTGACCTTGATAAATTATTCGCCCCGTCTTTGCCGTTAAAATCCGAGATATCGTCTTTAGAGTCGTCGTTTTTCCTGCTCCGTTCGCTCCAATCAGGGTGACAATTTCCCCCGTTTCTACCCTTAAGCTAACCTGCTGTAATGCCTTTATTCCGCCATAATTAACCGATAAATCGCTAATTTCTAACATAAACCCAGTCAAATCCCAATAGGATCACTATAGCAGTGATCACTGCCATAGTGATCACTGATTATCTGCCTAAAACTTCCAAGACAACTGGGGCAACTCCCGATTGGAAAACACCGATAATCGCTGCCGCACCTCTGGAGAGATCGATGACGCGACCACCGCTAAACGGACCGCGATCGTTAATTCGCACCACCACCGAGCGCCCGTTACGCAGATTAGTTACCCTAACCTTGGTGCCGAAAGGTAGATAGCGATGGGCGGCGGTTAAACTACTAGAGTTAAAAGTCTCACCACTAGCGGTGCGACGACCGTGGAAACCAGGACCATACCAAGAGGCCATTCCCTTTTTACGGGGGCGACTGCTGGTTTTTACCGCTGGGCTTGTTTTCGGCTTCTCTGCTGGTGTCACTGAGGCAGGATTGCTGGCTGGGGCATTAGCCGGGGCCGGCTTGACTTGATTGGGTTGTGATTGGGGTTGTCCCGTCGAAGGAATGGCCTCTTGGGTCTGGGGTGTAACGCTTGCAGGGACGGTATTTTCTTTGTCCACTAGGGACTCCAAAGTTTTTAGAATTTCGTTAGCATTATCTTGAACCGAACGTGATACTTTAATATCTGAATCAGTTGTTCGACTATTAGAAAAAGCGGACAGAATGGTTTGAGAAGTGGACTCGATAACAGTTTGACGACCTAAGCTAATGTCCGTCAGGCTGTTGCTGTGTCCTGCTGTCTGGGAACAAATTATCGAGGCTGTAGTCCCCACTACGGTAAGGGCAGTTACAGCTTGTAGTTTGTTGACCAATTGTTTATTCATAGACTTTCTTATTGTGCGTTAGCAAGTTCCCAATGCAAAGCTGAAGGAACTTGCTAACATTCCTTTGTGCTTGCAGAGCTAACTTGGTTGCTTTCTGTTCAACCGTATCACGGAAAATCGGTTGGTCATTACGAGAATTTATATCGTTATCGGGCAAGAGAATCAAAAATTTAAATAAAGGGTTGACTGGCGCTAAAAACCAAGTTAAGATGAAGGGTTTTTAATTTTTTGTGTCCTAGAGGGGATCAAGGTTAGGAAAACTTAGGGAATTAGGGAAATTTCGAGGGGGAATAATGCTAGTATTGACAAGGCTTTCAAGGATTATCAGCCCTCCTCGATTTCTCTCTATCGATGCAGATAATGGTTAATAAAACTGTTATCTTTGCTACAAAAAACCAGATTTTTAAGATAAATGTCAAATCGGGTTAAAGGTCAGAGATTAAAAATTATAATAGGGGCTTGACAAAGAACTAAAAATAAGCTGTTATTAGCCAAACTTAACTATAAAATCAGAAATGTTAATGGATGCTAATACTAAATCCTCTTTAAAAGGGATAGGGAAGTGGGGAAGTGGGGAAGTGGGGAAAGAAACCTCTTTCATCTGTGGGGGTGAAAATTTTTTCATCCGGCCCGACTCCTAACCCCACGAAAAGCTTTTTCGGCAAACCCTATCTAGGGTCTGCTGAATAAATCTAAAAACCTTGTTGGATAAGACTTTTGGACTTTTTTCCCCTCAAAAAGTGCCAGCCATTGCGGGGATCGGGGGAAAATTCAGGTACTTTTTCCCTGAAAATTAGGTAACTGACTACCTCAA
>NZ_JAPZQM010000439.1:0-10150 GCF_027530565.1 Microcystis sp. LE19-10.1B
ATCCTTATCTGGCAAGAGACTTAATTGATTAGTTCGCTCTAGAGCAAAAACAATTGACAAAAATCGCTAAATGCCTTTCTCTATAAGGGTTCCATCCCTTATAACCCCCGTCCATTGCATAACACAAACCGAAGAGCCAGAAAAAGTCACGGAAGCTGGGGGTTTTTATGTTGAGGTTCCTACCCAAAAAATTAAACCCTCCCAAACTTGTCCTAATTGTGGTCATCAAAAGAAGAAATCTTTAGCCGAAAGAGTTCATCGCTGTGAGAAATGTGGCTATTCTTGTGATCGAGATGTAGCTGCTGCACAAGTTATGCTCAATTATGCTAGGGGCTTGGAACGAGCCTCTTTAGATGCAGAGTCGTCTAGCGCTACCTTGTGCGGAAGTATGAGGCATCTAGGGACGAAGAATCGTCAGAAACTCCAATCGAGCGCGTAGCGGATTGGAGTAGTTCATAAAATCTTGAAATATACCTTAAGGTCAGGATGAATAATTTAGGGATATACCTTAAGATGGGAATTACCCGTGAGCAATAGGGTTGAGGATTTTGGGCAACCGTTGAATACCTTAGCCATTGACCACGAGCAACTAAAAACAAACGTTGATAAACAAAAATTTAGCTTGTGCGACCGCATAAATATACCAAAATCGACCAACACCAAGACTATCCTTGTCCCTGTCGTCGGAAAGGGACATTGTGCCCGATTTTATTGACCGATGCCTTTGGCTGTGATCGCTGTCAACAGATATTTGTGCTACAGGAAAACGGTCAAATTATCGAACAATTAGCCCCCCACTATCCCTATAAACGCAGTTGGCGCTGGACGGGATTTCGTTGGGTGAGTACGAATCGGCGCTTTGGACAAGAGGTATTACCCCTGATGGTGGGGATAATTCTGTTATTATCGATCGTTTGGCTACCCTTAATTTTAAAATCACCGCCGGGGGTAAGCGTGATTTTTGGGGCAATTCTAGTTATGCTATTAGTTATTTTGCCCGCATTCATCTTTTGGTTAGCCTATCGACGCTAGACAAGAATCTATGATCGAAAGTTCCCCCAAAACCCCCCCGACGATCTTTAAGCAAGCATACAATGCTTTTCTGGATCTAGGTCAATTCAATGGCAACGAAAGAAATCGCGGGGTAATCGCGATCGCTAATGCCATTAAAACTGGCTTTGATCGCATTTTAGAAGCCAATACCCTCGATTTAGAAGTCAGTCGAGAGATGGCCGTCTCAGAACAAATGATTCGCTGGTTACGGTTAACTCCCGAACGTTTAGAGACGACGGTGGAGGTATTGCAACAACTAGCGGAAGCATCGGATCCGCTGCAACAGGTAATTAACGCGGCCTATCAACTTAATCCGTCCCAAACCTATTGCCAAAGGATGCCTTTAGGAGTGATTGCCTTAGTCTATGAAGGTTTTCCCGAATTAGCGATGGTAGCGGCGGGATTTTCCCTAAAAAGTGGCAATAGTTTGATTATTCGCGGTTCCAATGCCTCTAGTCATTCCGATGGAGTGATTACGGAAATTATCCAAGAAGCTTTGGAAGATGTGGGTTTACCCGTGGATTGTGTGAGTGGTTTACCCTGCGATTCTAGTCCCTCCCTAGAGGAGTTGCTGACGCAGGAAAATTATGTTAATTTGATTATTCCCTACGGTCGCCCTAGTTTAATCGGTCGGGTGAGTCAATTGGCCACGGTTCCCGTTTTGCGTGCGGCCATGGGAAACTGTTATTTGTATTGGTCTCCTAGTGGCGATTTGGAGTTAGCTCGTCAGGTAATTATCGATAGTCATGGCAGCATACCCGATCCGGTTAACGCGATCGAAAAAGTTTTAATTAGTCCCCATCACAATTCTTCAACTTTAAGTCGTTTGTTTAAAAGTTTGCAGGAAAAAGGCTTTAAATTGCGGGGAGATAACCGATTAGCGGCGGATTTTCCCGAACATTTAACCATTGCTACCGATAATGATTGGCAAAGACCCTATTTAGAAAAAACGGTGGCCTTTAGGTTAGTGGATACCCTCACTGATGCGATCGCTTGGATTAATAAGTATAGTAGCGGTCACGCGGATTGTATTGTCACCGAATCCTATCGAGAAAGTCGTCAATTCGCCATGGAGTCCGATAGTGCTTTAGTTTATATCAATTCTTCACCCCGATTCGATCGCAATCCCAAACAGGGAGAATCGGTGTTTTTGGGCATTTCCAACCAAAAAGGCCAGCGCCGGGGGTTAATCAACCTAGAAACCTTTACCACCCTTAAACAGGTGGTGCAGGGGTAGTTTTGGTGAACTGGGTATTGTTAAGTTAGCTAGGGTTTGCGGCAAAAAGTTTTTCGTGGGGACAGGGTGTGGGGTGTGGGGTGTGGGGTGTGGGGTTTTAGGGATTTTGAGGGGGTCAGTTACCTAATTTTCAGGGAAAAAGTCCAGGAATTTTACCCCCGATCACTCCAATGGTTGGCACTTTTTGAGGGAAAAAAAGTCTAAAAGTCTTACCCAACAAGGTTTTTAGATTTATTCAGCCAACCCTACCTAGTGGTCTGCGGCAAAAAGTTTTTCGTGGGGGTAGGGGTAGGGTTGATTCATGAATCAACCCTACGACATCGGGGGGGGCGGGGGCAAGAGGCAAAAGGAGGAATAAATAATCAGTCTTTAATAACTGGATTTAGTATTAGAACAATGGCGAGAAAATGACAGTTTTTAACTGAAATTACTGTCCAAACAAAACCGAACTATTGCCAGATCCTTGGAACAAGATCCAAGTCATCAGCAGATTAGATACAAAAATCGCTAAGAGCATAGTGACTACGGCCGCGGTCGTAGCTTGGCCGACTCCTTTAGCACCGCCATCGGTCGTTAAACCCCAATTACAGCCGATAATCGCAATTAAAGCCCCAAAAACCAACCCTTTAACCGGTCCACTCAGCACATCTCCCACACCCAGAAAACCGCGAACCGAGTCGAGAAAAACTGAATTGGCAATCCCGTATAAACTTTGGCCGACTAGCAAACCGCTACCTAAACCGATCAGCAACGCCATAACACTCAAAGCGGGAACCATCAGACAACAGGCAATTAAACGGGGCAGCACCAGATATTCCACGGGATCGGTTTTGAGCATATAGAGTGCGTCGATCTGCTCTGTCACCTTCATGGTACCGATTTCCGCCGCAAAAGCCGATCCTACCCGACCGGCTACCACGATCGCCATCATAATCGGACAGAGTTCCCGACCGAGAGCAAGGGCCAAAATTCCCCCCACCATACTGCCAGCGCCCAAAGCTTGGAACTCCCGGGCCACTTGGATCGTAAAGATCATCCCGATCACCGCGGCCGTGATCATGGCGATAATCAGCGAGGCGGGCCCGGCTGCTACCATTTGTTCTTGGGTGACGCGCCAATCGGGTTGGCGCGTGAATAGGAAGTAAAAAACCCTGCCGGTCAATAGTACCGCTAACCAACAGCGCCGAAACCAAGAGCTTAATTCCTTGCTAAAAATCGCCAATAAATCCTTCATTGTCCCCAAAATCGATCGGACTAGAGAAAAGTCTATCCTGTTTTGTCTTCTAATACCAAATCCTGTTATAATAAAACGAGTAAAGACAAGGAGATAAAATGCCCAAGAAAGCTGACTTAGCCGAACATCTAAGTTCAGAGGAACTGATACTAAATCTGGTTATTAAAAACTGATTATTTATTCCCCCTTTTGCCTCTTGCCTGTTGCATGAGTGCCTCTCCTCTATAAGTAGCCTATACTCAACGGATTTAGTATAAGCGGTTTAAATAGGGTTGGCTGAATAAATCTAAAAACCTTGTTGGATAAGACTTTTGGACTTTTTTCCCCTCAAAAAGTGCCAGCCATTGCGGGGATAGGGGGGAAAATTCCGGGACTTTTTCCCTGAAAATTAGGTAAGCTAAACGGCTTTTACTTCGGATCACCGATATAGACTCCAAAATGGTTATAGCTATTGGATCATGCAGGTTAAGCGCCGTTTAGCTTAGTTGACCACCTGAAAATCGATCAAACCCCACACCCCACACCCCACACCCCACACCCTGCCCCCAGAAAAGCTTTTTCAGCAGCCCCTAAATAGGGTTGGCTGAAAAAGTTTGCTCCCCCTAAATTCCCCTTAAAAAGGGGGACTTAAAGCTGAAAAAAGGGGCTTTGCGCCCCTAAAAATCTTTAGTCAACCGATTAAAAATCTACACCAGACTATAGACAATTACTAAGCCCAAAACTGCGGCAAAGACAATTAAAGCGTAGAATTGGGCGCGACCATTTTCAAGGTATTTAAGACCTTCACCACTGACAAGAGTAGCTAAACCAGTTAAATTCACTGCCCCATCGATAACGCGATAATCCACTTCCATAATTTGCCGTGCGAGACGACGACAACCCTGTACAAAAACTCGATCATAGAGATTATCAATGTACCATTTGTTCAGGGAAAAACGATACAAAGCGGGGAATTTTTCCGCAATAGTTGCGGGGTCAATTTTCTTCTGGAGATACATCAAAGAAGCGACAGTAATCCCGATTAAAGCAATCCCCACCGAATTACCCGCCATAATCAGAAACTCCGTCCAATCAAAAGCATGAACTTCTTCCACCACTTCGTTAGGAACATGAATAAAACCCTCGAAGAAATTCTGCCAAGGTTTACCCACCAAACCGATTAACAAAGAAGGAACCGCTAAAATCATTAGAGGTAAAGTCATCGTAATTGGCGATTCGTGGGGTTCATGGGCATGATGGCCGTGGTTGTCTTCTTCCTGTGCTTCCGAGTCTAATTGCTTAACATTCATTGCCCCCGGTCCAAAAGCTGGAATCGCGCCCGCATTGGCTAACAGTCGGCGTTTAATCTCCTTATTAGTGCCTCTAAACTCCCCTTCAAAAGTGTTAAAGTACATCCGGAACATATAAAAAGCTGTTAAACCCGCAGTGGCCCAACCGATTAACCATAAGGACGGGTTCGCCTCAAAAGCTAAACCGAGAATTTCATCCTTCGACCAGAAACCAGCGAAGGGAGGAATCCCACAGATGGCCAGAGTTCCCACCAGGAAAGTTAGGGCAGTAATGGGCATATACTTGCGTAAACCGCCCATCATCCGCATATCTTGCGCTAAAACCGGCTCATGACCGACCACATCCTCCATACCGTGGATGACCGAACCAGAACCGAGGAATAACATCGCCTTAAAATAAGCGTGGGTCATCAGGTGGAATAATCCCGCACTATAAGCGCCGATACCCATAGCCATAACCATATAACCCAATTGGGAGATGGTGGAATAGGCTAAACCCTTTTTGATATCATTCTGGGTAAGGGCGATACTTGCCCCTAGAAAGGCGGTAAAAGCCCCCGTCCAAGCAATTACCGTCATCGCCGTGGGAATTGGCTCAAAAACGGGATACATTCGAGCAATCAGGAAAACTCCGGCGGCCACCATGGTGGCGGCGTGAATCAGGGCCGAAATCGGGGTCGGACCTTCCATGGCATCCGGTAGCCAGACATGAAGGGGAAACTGGGCTGATTTGGCCACGGGTCCAAGGAAGACTAAAACGGCGAATAATGCCGCTAAACTGCCGGCAATGGCTCCAGAAGAGACTAATTCCTCTAGACGTTCACCCATGATATCAAACTCGAAGCTGCCGGTGGCCCAGAAAAGCCCCAGCATTCCCAGTAATAAGCCAAAATCGCCGACGCGGTTGGTAACGAAGGCTTTTTGACAGGCCTCGGCAGCCGCCGGACGAGTGAACCAGAAACCTACTAGCAGATAGGAACACATCCCCACCAATTCCCAGAAAACGTAGATCTGGACGAGGTTGGGACTGATGACCAAACCGAGCATAGAACTGCTAAAAATGCTCAGATAGGCGTAAAAACGCACATAACCGGGGTCGTGGGCCATGTAACCATCGGTATAAATCATCACCAAAAAGGCCACGGTGGTGACGATAACCGACATTAAAGCACTGAGGTGATCGATCGTATAACCCATTTTCAGGTGAAAGTTACCCGCCGATGCCCAATCGATCATTTGGTTGTAGGGAGCGTGTCCATTGATTTGACTCCACAGCAGCGCAAAAGAAAGCACCATCGACGCGCCGAGGGTAGAAATGATCAATACAGCATTCACCTGTCGCAGACGATTGGTGACTTCATTAAAGGAAATTAAGCCCGCGCCCACTAGGGTAGCGCCTACCAAAGGCAGGACGGGAACTAGCCACGCGTACTGATAAAGCGGTTCCATTCAGTAATACCTAGTTTACAATTTCACACTATTTGGTTTATCCTCATCTATTGTGACATAGGTTAATTCTTAAGAAAGTGTTTATACCTAGTTTTGCTCAATAGGGCGGCGAAAGGTCAAAGGACCTTATCAATTTGGCAGTTTAGCGAGCGGGACGGTAATTTTTAGGGAGAAGCGGTAAAATTATCGAATAACCACGAAAGCAAGGAAACAATCAAACCAGCAGAAAAGGAAATTATCGCCACGATCGCCTCGCTACCAAGATAACGGGATAAAAAACTGCCTTGAATTTGGGCGATCGGTAGTCGCGGATTTAACCCCACTTGGATGCTGTTGGTATTGCCGGAAACGCTCACTTCTAAACCTTGTGATGCCTCGGTAATCTGCAAGTTTTCCCCCGTGGTTTTTAGTTTGAGGTTTTGGTTGCTATCCTCTCGGATAATTTTTATCTGATTTAATATCTCTACTCCAGGTTTCTCGACGATTAGGAATTGATTTTCTTCTAGCTTAAGATCCTGTTGAGCCATCCGGATATTACCAGAAATAATTGTCGATTCCACTAAGTCATCTCTCACATTATTACCGGTGATAATCGGTCGCTCAAATCTAACATTATTAACTTTAATATTGCGCCAAAAAATAGGCTGTTCTTGATCTGGAGAAAGTTGTTCTTTATCTTGAGAAAGTTGTAAATTAACATCGATCGCTTGTTGTATTTCTAATTTAAATTCGGTGGTGCTGAGATTAAATTCGAGGGGAATATCCTCTTTTTTTTGGGGTAAATTAGCAATTTTATAACCAGAAAGAGTTATTTTAATCGGGTTGCCGCTAGGGTTAAATGACAAAGTTACTGGTTGAGAATTTGGCTGCAAACTAAAAGCCAAAAGATTATTAAAAGGCGCGTATTTGAGATTTTTTACTCTAGTTTCTTTTTGTAAACGGAGTTCTTGTAGGATAAAATCCGCCGTCGGGGTAATTGTTAAAGTGCTATTTTCCTGGATTGATTCAATTTCTAGTCGCTCTCGTTTATTGAGTTCGGGTTCGGCAAGACTGCTAAAAATGCCAGCGAGGGTAAATTTTTTCAGTCCCGATAGATCTATTTGGGAAAGATTATCGACATCTTTGAGCAATAAACTTTCGTTTTCTTGACAGGTAAAACTAAAGCTTTTTACCAATAAATTGCCTTCAAAGTTTTGTTTAACTGGGATAATTCCCCAAAAAATCGACAGGAAAACAAGTGCTAGAGTAACTATAAAAACTGTGCAAAACTTGAGATTTTTCCTGATAAATCGCCAGAAACTTTTAAAATTATGCTTGGACTTCATTTTAGCCACTGGGGATTATGTTCAAAAGTTATATTAATCGGGGCATTTCTGGGAGGAGCATCATCTTGTTCTAATAAAGCTTTGACTCGCAATTCGTACAATCCCGCCTTAGCCAGTTTACCATCAGAAGTACGACCATCCCAACTCAAGAAAATTTCTCCTTTTGGTTGCCAGTTAGGGCGAGAAGTCTCATAGATAACCTTGTTGTTCTGGAGGATTTGTAATTCTTTGATCTGGCTACGCACATTAGTAAAAAAGACGAGATCGTATTTTCCCGACGGATTAAAAATAACTGGCAAATAGATCAATCTACCCTCACTGATATAGGCCGTGGCCCGCAGACTGTCAAGGACGATATTCTCCCTGTCGATAACATCATTCGACCATTTAAATTGATATCGAGAACCTTGAGGATGCAAGGTAATAGGATCGAGTTGATAATTTTTCCGCACAGAACGCACCCTCACTTTTGGGGCTAAATTATTGCGGGCAGGCACTTCTAGCTGCAAGTAATCACTCATCTCCCGAATCCGGCCGATAGAAAGGGAAATAAGACTAAAACTGCCCGCAATATCGATCGGGGCTATTCCTTCACAGCGGTTGTCATTATCTCTCCGGATATAATTGCTAAATCTAGTATCTCCCTTGCCACAGTTTTGAGCTTGAATAGCAGGGAAAAGTGAGAGCAAAACAAGACTAAAAATTGTTAAGTTCAGGGCAGTAATTGTTTTTTTCATCTAGTGTAACCTTCCATTCACATAACTGTTTTAAAATTTGAGTTGCGGTATGAGCCACAGCGATACCAGCATTGCTATTGAGTCGGGACGCGTTAACTGTATTAAACACCAATCCGATCACCCGCATTTCTGGATCGAGTACGGGACTCCCTGAAGCGCCCTCTGCCAGACTCGTATCGATTAATAAATGGCCTGTGCTAGGTTGAATGTTGATTACTGTAGTCTTGTATTGAGACCAATCTTTTGATTCAGGATGTCCGATGATAGAAATCGGTGTGTCTGGGCTGATCTTATCTTGATAAAAGGTTAAAGAGCCGATATCACTGGGCAAATCCCTGACTTCCAGCAAAGCTAAATCCAATTTTTCATCGGGTTCGTTGATGTGAACTATTTTCGCCACTGCACGAGCGCGGGGAAGGTTCGGTAGATTTTCGCCGTAATAGGGTTCCACTTCCAGATTATCGCCCCTCTGTTCCGTGTCACTATCAACCACCACATGACGATTGGTGATAATCCACACCGTTGTTCCCTGGCGTTTGATCACATAACCCGTACCGTAGTTTGTCCCCTTGGCGTTACCAGTAAAGACAACACTGATTTTAACGATCGATCGCTTGATCCGGGTGAGGGGATCCTCTTGGGGTAAATATTCGGTATTATTCAAAGCGATGATCTGCTCCGGTTGTTGCTGCAACGATAACAAGCGCCGGGCCTCTTGCAGGTTATTGCTGGCAAATTCATACTGGGGATCGATTTTCGTCGCCTTCTCGAACTCAGCGATCGCTGCCTCTAGCTTGCCCTGTTCCTGTAGGAGCAGACCCAAATTATTATGGGCAAGGGTATGAGCGGTAGTAGGAGTCCCAGTAGTATCATCCGGTAAATCTAAAGCCCTACGGAACATTTCCTCCGCTTCCTTCAGTTTTTTCTGGTCCCTCAGCACGTTACCGAGATTGTTGTAGGCATTGACATATTTATCATCAAGAGCGATCGCCCTACGGTACATTTCCTCCGCTTCCGTCAGTTTTTTCTGGTCCCTCAGCACGTTACCGAGATTGTAGTAGGCATAGACATATTTATCATCAAGAGCGATCGCCCTACGGTACATTTCCTCGGCTTCCTTCAGTTTTTTCTGGTCATACAGCACGTTACCGAGATTGTTGTAGGCATCGACATATTTATCATCAAGAGCGATCGCCCTACGGTACATTTCCTCCGCTTCCGTCAGTTTTTTCTGTAAATATAGGACATCACCTATATTTTTGTAGGTTTGTGGAAGTTTTGGATCGAGAGCGAGCGACTTTTGACAGAAAATCAGTGCTTCGTCTAACTTATTTTGACGGAATAGCGCAGCGCAGAGATTGCTAAAAGCCACAGCACTGTTAGGATCAAGCTGAATAATTTGTCGCCAGATTCTTTCGGCTTCCGGGTATTTTTTTTGCGCTTGAGCAGTTTCACCCTGTTGCCATAACTGCTCCAGTGTTTGTGCCACTGTTGTCGGCGGCATGATCATCAATGCCAAAGTTAACACCAAAGCCAGCCGCACCACTTTCATAAGCTGATTTAAAATATTCTATCTATAGGTTAACAGATAGCAATGGAGTCAGGAACATTGCTGCATCTTAGTCGGTTAAGTAAGTAGTTATAATTACATTGAAGATAGATTTTGCCTCTGATCCCCCCTGCTACCTTGATAAGGCTATCCATTAGTCACATCTTTCTTAACATAAAATTTGACAAAAAGAGAAAAGTGTGCCAGATGGCTCAAGGGGGTTCTATGGGGGAACTAATTTGATGAGATAGTTTCCAAGTCTCGCTGATATCATGTA
>NZ_JAPZQM010000539.1:0-3403 GCF_027530565.1 Microcystis sp. LE19-10.1B
GGCTCTTCTGGTTTCTGTGTGGAAACGGGGTCTATACTGATAGTTTCTTCAGCAAAATACTCCTAAAAGTCTTTCCCAGTAAATATTTCACGATTCTATAAGCAAAAATTATCACACAAAGTCGAGAAGAGCCTAATATTAAAGGGCAATGCAGCGAATGTCAACGAGAGGAACGGAAACAAGCGTTTAGAAAAGCTGAACGCTTTGTTACAAATGCTAGTGAGCAAGGTGGTGTCACTCCAGAGGCACAACCGCACTCATTTCAGGATTCTAAACGTAAAACTAAAAACGCCCGTGTAGATATTGAAATTCGCAGTGGTCTTACCTTTATCCCTTCGCCCCAAACAGAATGACAACGATGCTTAGAAGAGTGCAACAATTTTTAGACTCTGGCGATAGTGATAACGCTAGAGAAGAAATTGATAGAGCTTTCGGCAATCTGAGAAGGGTGGATAGTCATGTTAGAGAGTTTGCCGCTCTGTTGGCACTGGGATCGATCAAAGCTTCAGAAATCGGCTTAGGGGTATTGGGACGTAAGCTTCTACAGAATGACAGCGAGATTAACAATGAGGTTGTTTGGTTATTTATTGCGTCAATTTTATCTCGCAATAGTATTCCCCCTGATAGTCCATCTAGAATCAGCCTACTTGTTCTTACCGCTTCTGTCAATAGTTGGGAATTACCAATTTTTGCGCTTCTTGCCCCTGCCCTCGACGCTTTTTTTAAAGTTAGTCTTGCGGACGGAACCCCTTTAATTGCCGAACAAACTTTTGATTTTTTGGCCACTTGGGGAAGAATTTATGCGAAAGCACCTCATGTCAAAACGCAGCTTCAAGAACTTCAATCTCTTAGTAATAATCTATTAGAGCAAGTAGATGACTCAGAGTTAAAAGCTGAATGGTCAGAGGGAATTAATATATTTTTTGAAGAAGCCAGTACAACCAAATATTCAGATAGTAATGTTTTTTATGCTGGTGAAGAATTAATTAAAAAAATTTATAATACTCAAAGTTTACAGCGCAATACAGAAGATAAGAATTTGGCAGAGACAAAAGACAAGTTACTCCGATTAGTCACTTCGTCTCTTGCCACTATTGGAACAGTTCTTGATAGTGATGGAGTCATACTAAATCCGGTTATTAAAAACTGATTATTTATTTCCCCTTTTGTCTCTTGCCTTTTGCCTGTTCTGATATGTAGCGCATACTCAACGGATTTAGTATTAACCCTATATACTTTTGACTTTTTTATACTGTTCCGTCACGGCGGCATTTAATAGATCATCTTTAAAATTTCTGATTAATTCAATTACTAAATTATAAATACTGATGTATTCTTCATAATCGATAGTTAAATACTTGCCATGAGCAATTTTATTTCTTTGGGTGAGAAGTTGTTCATCAATAGCTTTCTGCCGAAGTTGATAATCACTATCATCAATTCCTAGAATAGTACAGATATCAGTGAAAACTTCAAAATTGAGATTAGATTTGGTGTTAATAATATTTTCGTGGGGTATAGAAGCTGTATTTTCTAGGTTATCAAGTAAATTTTTGATCATCTCTTTTTGTAACTTAAATTTATTGGTTTTTATTAACTCATTTATAGATTTTCTAGAACTAAGGGCAACGAAACAGTAATCCAGTTCATGATAATTTAATTTTTTTAAGGAAACAAACTGCAAATAACATTCTGCTGCATATTTAATAAAACCTTCCCAATGGGCATAGAGAGTGGTTATTCCGGCTCTAATTAATACATCTTGCTCAGTTCCTTTTTGTGGAGGAATTTTATTTTTTAAAATACTAAGTTCTTTAATTCGCCATGCCATATCTTCATCTAAGTTTTTCTGGAGAATTTCGATAGTTCTATTATCTTTACTCATTACTTTTTAAAATATTTTTTGCCAAATTCAATCATTTTGTGCATTCTAGTTCTAGCTCTCGATCCTGTACCGATGTTAGAAATAAAGTCAGATTCTGACCACATTTCCTGAATTTTTGTTCTTAGCAGTTCAATATCTTGAGTAGAGTAATCATCAATATTTTCTCGTAATCCTGTGGTGATCGCTTCATAAGCAGAATCGAGAAATTTACCCTTAAATCTTGTTCCATCATATTTGGTAAAAGTATCTTCATTCGTCGCTTCAGCAAGCAATAAAAACATTTTAGCGAATTTTTCTTGCTCTAACACACGATCAAAAGTGGTGGAATTACATAATTCTCTCAGATAGTCAGTCAAATATTCATTAACATCTTGTTTGTTCAATGATGTTGGACCAAATGTGGGAGAAGACAGGGCAAAATATTTAAGAATTAGTTCCAAGTCGTAGCGTTCTTGTCTTAATCGCTCGGATAGGGAAATACAATTTTTAAAGTTCTCATTTTCTGCCAAGTCTTCTAACCACTTATATAGGCTTTTATCTAGCATAATCAAAAGACAATTACGCACCTCTTGATAAGATAAAAAAGAGCCACCGGTATTTAAACGATCAAAAACTTCAAACTTAGCATTTTTATCCGATTCTTTTTGGATAATCTGAACCTGTATTTTCGCTCTTTTGAAATCTATTTTTAGAGATGGGGGCAAATTATACTCTCCTTCCTCTGCACCTTCCCACATAACTCCGTTTAAGCTAGGTAATAACTTAGTACCTTGAAGCACCAGTTTCGGTTTTTTCTTAGTTTCATCGTCCTCATCTCTTAAATCGCCAACAAATTCCAAAATTGTTGAAATCCTTTGTAATCCATCCACCAATTCCCAAACACTATCTTCTTCTCTCTGATAGACAAAAATAGAGGGAATAGGAATTCCTAATAGTATCGATTCTATGAATCGGCTTTTTTGGGCTATTGTCCAACGAAAATATCTTTGAAAATCTGGATTAATTGTCATTTCTTTGTTATTATAAAGACTAATAATCTCTCCGATTGACATAGGATAGTTATCGGTACGAAATTCTTTAGTTTTTGCCTTAACTTCTTCTAATAAATTCATCTTATAGCAGTTATCTTAATGGTGAAGTACACAGTTTTCGTTTTGGGGAGCCGGTCGTCAGGATTCGATACCAAATTAGGTTACACTTCATCTTTAGAAACAAAGCTGTAATTTTTCTATACTTAGTATAATCCCTATATTCTACTTTAATACCATCCGCCAATTCAAAAATGAAACGCGTCAACCTCAAGAGTTGACAGAAAAAGGCTCATCCCCGCAATTGGCACAAACATCAATTTTCAGGTGGCTAATCTGCAAAGACGCGATTTATCGAAAATTTGGGTTAAAACCCCGTCCTTTTAGGACGGCTTTAAGCTACAATGGAAAAAGCGATAACCAAGCTAAAAACTGAACCTTGACAACAGATAGTAGGGGGTTTTGTTCAGAAAAGAATTCAAATTCGGCC
>NZ_JAPZQM010000118.1:0-7922 GCF_027530565.1 Microcystis sp. LE19-10.1B
CAAGCTTTTCTGGTCGGAACCCCCTAAGCCGAGTTTTCAAGGTGCTGCGCCGTCCACTTGGTTTTCGAGACTGGCCTTTTAATTCTAACGTAAAGCCAACCTAGAACGGCGGGGTTTCAGACCCAAAATTTCCGATGAACATAACTAGGCGAGAATTTGTCCAGCAGACAGGTTGGGGGTTGCTGACTTTGGCGATTAGTCAAGGGACAGTTAACCGTCATTTGGCCGCTCTCGCCGCCCCTAATCCCCGAAAATTGGCTCTTTTAGTCGGTATTGACCAGTATGGGGCGAATATTCCGCCGCTGCCCGGCTGTCTTACCGATGTGGAGTTACAAAAAGACCTTCTCCGTTATCGTTTTGGCTTTCAGGATGCTGATATAGTAACTTTAACGGGACAACAAGCCAGTCGAGAAGCGATCAAATCGGCTTTTTTAGAACACCTGATCGCCCAAGCCAAGGCAGGGGATGTGGTCATTTTTCACTTTAGCGGTTATGGCAGTCTTGGGGCCGGAAAAGAGGTTTTTATTGCTGCGGATGGGGCAGAAAATGCTTTACTTAAGGAAAATATCCTGCTGATGGCTCGCTGTCTAGCTACGGATAAGTTTAGCTTGATTTTTGATAGTAGTCATCTCCCCCAACCTCAGCCCTATCTCGGTAATCTCCGCGTTCGTTCCTATCCCGAAAGCCTTGCGGAGCTTAACCCTGCCGAATTAACTTTCGCTGCCGATATTAAAACCCGTTTTAACCTCAAAAATAAGCCTAGTAACGGCGTTATTCTCGCTGCCGCTAAACCAGAGCAAATCGCCGTGGAATTGAGCGGTAATAGCCCCAATGCTGGCTTATTCACCTATGATCTCACCCAGTATCTCTGGCAAGCTTGCCCCAGTCCGACAATGGCGATCGCTTTTCCCCATCTCCGTAATCTCGTCGCTAGTCACAGCAGTCAACAACAGCAGCCGGCAATCCTAACCAGTAATCAAAAAAATAATTCTGCGCCGCCATATCATACAACGTCAGAAACGTCAAGGGGTGGGGCGGCAATTGTTACAAATCTTATTGATGAACGCACCCTAGAAGTCAATCTGGTCGGCCTGCCCTTAGAAATCCTAGAAAATTACGGAATTAACTCCTGTTTGAGCTTTATTGAGGCGACTGGGGAGGAAATCAGCCTACAAATTCTCTCCCGTCAGGGTGTAAAAGCGAAAGCGCAATTATTATCCCCGGCTGCTTCCCTAGAAATAGGACAGATTCTACAGGAAAAATTGCGGGTTTTTCCGAGTCAAATCGGTTTAATCGTCGGTTTGGATAGTAATTTAACCCGGATTGAACGGGTAGATGCCACCAGTACCTTTGCCAGTTTGCCCGATGTGGCCGCCGTGGTTAACATTGGTGAACAAACGGTAGATTGTCTCTTAAGTCGAGTTGGTAGCGAAGAAACTGGCAATTATCAGTTATTATCTGCCAATGGCTCCCTAATTATCGGTAGTTTAGGGGCGGCCAACGAAGCCATTAAATCGGGGATCAAACGACTGCAATCCCAACTAGAAACCCTGCTGGCCTGCAAATTGTGGCACTTGTTGATCAATCAAGAATCCTCCGGTTTAGCCGTCATTGTCACCCTGGAAAGCCTCGATCAAACCTATATCTCGACGGTACAAACCCAAAAAATTGCGGGTAGCAGGGGGATTAATACCGCTAAAAATGACTTAATTCTGCCCGTCGGGACGGAAATTCGCTATCAAATCGAGAATCAAGAAGAACAACCCCTCTACGCGCTGATCCTTGTCCTTAACAGCGATTGCCAACCGCTTTTATACTGTTCCCATTCAGAAAACCCCGATAATTTCAGCAATTCTAGCCCATTAGCCCCCTTTGTCGTGGCGGCCAAAACCAAGGCCACCATCCCCAATTCCGGCCAAGGGCATTGGAAAATTAGTCAACCCAAGGGCATCAGAGAGAATATACTGATCCTCAGTCGCCATCCTTTCCCGAAAACCTTGACCCTTCTCAATGCCACTCAAAGCCTCAAGGGAGAAGCAACCCAACTGCTCACCCTGACTAACCCCCTAGAAATAGCCAGAGCTTTCTGGAGCGATCTAAAATTAGATTTAGGTCTAAAAATGGATAATTCTGGCAGTGTCATTGATGAATACGCCTTTGATCTGGGAACTTGGTCAGGTTTCCGGTTTATTTATCAAGTTATCGACTAAATCGATAGAATGATTCTATGGAATCCTTGAAAAGAAAAGGTTAAAATCCTAACACAGCTACCCCTAAATTTCCCGATGAATCTTCTGCCCCGGACAACCCAAAGCCGCCTCAAAAAAATCCCACAAATTCCCAGTGTTTGGGAAGGAGATCGTCGTGCTTTATCCTTATCCGAGAGAATGCCCCGGGCCACCTTAGAACCAAATCAAGAAAGCGGTGGCGAGTGCGTGATCTGGGTGGACGGCAGCGAGGGCTGTGTACGCGCTATGGAAGTAGTTTCCCCCGAAACGGGGCCAGAGGCCATGGTGAGAACCTTAATCCGCGCCATCGAAACACCGCAAAATCCCGCCCGGCCAGCCAGACCGAAAAAAATTATCGTCCGCGATCGAGAAACACAGTTTTTTCTGCGCGGGGTACTACAAGATCTCGATATCACCATCGATTATGTCCCCAATTTGCCCCTGATCGATGATCTCTTTCGCGGGTTCGACGAATTCCAAAATAACCGTCCCCCGGCAATTCCCCCCGCTTGGCAGTCCGCTTTAGTGAAAACTGCTCACGAAATTTGGAAAGCTGAACCCTGGTCCTGTTTAGCTGACTACGATATATTGGAAATTAAGCTCGATCGCCCCGATTTCCCGAATCTTTACGCCTGTGTCATGGGAATGCTCGGTCGGGAATACGGAGTCATTCTCTATCGTTCCCTAGCATCCCTCAAACAATTCCGCCAGTCCGCTTTAGAAGAAAAATCGATGGAAAGATTAGAAAAAGCCTTTCTTTCCCAAGATTGCTGGTTTTTAAGCTACGAATTGGCCGATGATGATGAGGACGATGATGAGGATGACTACGATCTGGCCTCGGCTGCCCCTTCCCAGATTCATCCAGTTTTCGGCAGCGTGCATCCCTACGAAGGCATTCGCCCCTATTTAGATGAAGAAGAAGCAATCACGGTATATTTAGCTTTAATAGCTCTGTTGCGCTTTTTTAAAGGCAATCAATCCGCTTTATCCGAAGAACCGATCGGAGAATTACAGCGTCGTTTTCGTATCCCCCTCGATCCCGAACAAGCAAAAGGGGAAACCGTGGCGGTGACGGTAGCCACGATGCCCGATCTATGTGCGGAATTTATGCAACTCTTGGAGGAGGAGGACGACGACGATGAGGATGATGAGGATGATGAGGAAGAGTCCGTACTCAAGGAAAATCTAGTCCCCGATAATGCACATCTCAGTCTCGGAATGGTTCCCTGGCAATTATTAGATAAAATTCGCAGTCGTCCAAAAATCCATTATCAACCCCAATCCGTACCAACAAAAGGAGAGGGTTTCCCCGTGGTCATGATCCAGACCTCCCGACCGAAAGCCAAGGAACTGATCGAAAAAATCGAACAAGCTGGCGGTTTGGCGGCTATTGGTTTTAACCCCGGCGAAGATCCCCTCGAAGATACCCGTTATGATCTCGGTATTCTGAAAATGGCTAATGGGGATCTCTATCTCTTTGGGGAATTCGAGCAAGATGATCCCGACCACCGTACCGCGCGCCGCAATTGGCAAAAACGCATCAAAAATACCGAGGGTTATTGTGGTTTGATTATTGCCATGGGGGTAACTGGTTCCTCCTGCGGTAATCCCCAATTAAACGATATGTTAGCCCTCTACGAGGCAAAATCGATCGATAGTAAAGATTTAGACTTGGGAGTTTTGACTCTTATGCCTCACTTTGGTTAATTTTAACGAAGGCAGGGGGCAGAGGGCAGGCTTCGGGCATTACCCAAGCGCCTAAGAGAAGTTGTATCCCTAAGAATGGGACAATCAAACTAGGGTCCCTGTGAGGTGAAAGTCTCATGCACGGTTCTGAAGGGTCGGGGATGGAGGCGACTCCATTCCCGATCCCTAACACGCCGGCTTGAGAATATTCTTGTCACCCCATCAGGAATCCACTAAACAAAGAAGTTGGAAACAGTGATATTACCGAGAGCGGGTAATGTGCCGGTAATGCCTGTAACGTTAACCAGTAAGTCATTGGCACTTTGGAAACCAGCAACATTATCATTGACAATAATATAGTTTCCGGCTATCCCAGCAGTGGTTACTTGGACCAGGGCCGCGCCATTAATACCAAGTGCTTGGTTTCCGGCTAAGGCACCATTGGCATCGGTAAAAACAGCATTCACGACATTGGTTAAAGTGGTAGCCGCAGAATTGGCAGCACGACTAAAGGCAGCGGGGGCAGGCAGCACACCTCCTGCGGCACTGAGCAAATCAATTTTGTCGGAGCCGATCGCAAAATCAGTGATCCGGTCAGGGTTAGCGACAGTAGATTGGGAAAATTGGAAGAGGAAGACATCGTTTCCTGCTCCCCCCGTCAAGGTATCGAGTCCAGCACCACCATTAAGGGTATCATTGCCCCCAGAACCGTTGAGAAGGTTATTGGCCGTGTTGCCCGTGATCACGTTATTACCTGCGTTACCAGTACCGTTAATGGCGGCTGCTCCCGTCAGTGTCAGGTTTTCCACATTTGCCGCTAAAGTCGTGGTGACAGCGGCCGTGAGAGTATCGGTTATCGTCGTGGTAGCTGCCGTCTGCGTACCAAGAGCAGCATTAGTAGGAGAAGACAAAGCTAAAGTAAAGATTTCATTCGCCTCATTAAGGGAATTATTGAGAATGGGAATATTGATGACTTGAGTAGTAACACCAGGGGCAAAGGTTAGAGTTCCAATGGTGGCGGTGTAATCCGATCCCGCGGTTGCTGTACCGTTAGCAGTAGCATAGTTAACGCTGACGGTTTGGTTGCTTGCTTGGGAAAGAGTGACGGTGTAGGAGGCGTTTTGAGGAGTGGTTAAACCTTCAACAACAGTCTGATTGCTGGGACTAAGATTAATTGTGGGTAACTCAAAGTAGTTGCCAAAATTAATGCCAGTCAATTTTTCCCCTGCTTTCAAGTTTAGAGCATAGGGAGTGGTGGGGAAGGTTTGTATCCAGCCTGTTTGATTCACTTCCAGAATGGCATATTCTCCTGGTCCTAAGTTGCTGAAGGTATATTTACCATCAGCGTTAGTGACTGTGGAAATTTCCCAAGGATCTAATTGTCCATTGGTGAAGCTATCAATGTAAATTGTCCAACCTGCTAGGGCTTGTTCGCCTCCGTCCCAGATACCATTAGCATTAGCATCGTTCCATTTACTGCCTTGGATGCTTCCAAGTTGGATTACTCCCTTGTCATCTTGAAGTACGAAGTCACCAAACTGTTTAGCCGACTTGATAAAGCTTGTATCTCCAGTACGAAGATAATCTATTACTGCACCAACTTGAAATTGTCCTGCCGCAACTCCTGCATCATTAACCAAATCAAAAGCAGCAGCTAAGGCTTCGGGATCAAAAATAGGGTTGGGAGGAATAATGTCTGAAGCAAAACTAGAAGCAGCAGCAGTTTGTTTTGTTGTTGCAGGAAAGAGAGATTCTGTTTGACTAACACGCCAACTATCAGCAAATGTAGTATGGACGATAGGGTTATTTTCCCACTGTCCAGGATTCAATTGTAAGTTAGTACCATCACGCAAGGCAAAGTCATTGCTAGTAATACCGTCGCCATTACCTAAAAGTCCTTGCAACAAACCAAAACGATAATCAGCAGGATTAACATCAATATTAATATAATATCGACTAGTGTTAATCGTATCCTCATAGACAAAAGCTGTTACTAGATCATCGTCATTGGTATTAATAATACCATCTAGACCAGCATAAGTAAAGGTATATTGAGAGCCTTGACGTTTTATCTGACCGATACCCAAATCGAGGGTTTCACCACTCAATAAATTGTAACTTTGCCCATCAATAGATAGTCTTTGATCCTGTGCTAAATCTATGTCATAGTTAATATTGTAACCACCAAGATTTATAGCAAAAGCAGTATTGACTGAAGCACCAATCCAATGAGGTGAAGCTTCTTGGCGAGTTTGCACTTGAAAATCATCTATCAGGGATTTCACAAGAATAAACTCCCCAGTTGTTTGAAATTCATAGGGTTTACCATCAAAAGTTGACAGATGTACATCACCCCAACCATGACCGTTACCGACAACACCCGTAACACTGAAAAAGATGGAAAAATCTTGACCTGTAATAGGGGATACAGAACCTAGCGTCCCACCAACCGTAACCTTGTAAGCACTGTCCAACGGATTTAAACCACCTGTTGGAATAAAAATTTGTTCGATGTAATCAACCGCGTTAATAGTACCGCCAGGAACACTATCTGTTCCATTAAAACCCCAACCACCACCTAAAGTGCTAGCAGTATTGAGCGGTAAAAAACTAGGAGTGTAAATTAAACCACTATTATTCCCCTGTAACGTCAAATTTAAGTTAGCATCCGTGCTAAGACCGCCGCCAGGAACTCCTGTCCAAACTAAAGTTGCTTTAATATAGCTACCTGGAGAACGGGATAAATAACCTAAATTTACAGTTGATCCCTTGAATGTATCCTCAGCAAGTAGTTCTCTTGTTAGGGTGTTTGTCGCATTTCCTAGGTTGTTTGCGAATAAATTAGCAAAGAATAAACTAGCGTTATCTGTGGGTTCCCATATATTGCTATAAATTGAACCTAGCCCATTTACAGAGGTATGGATAAGTAGTCCCTTCTCTGTGGAATCTAGCGGATCAATCAATGTTGTATTGGGTGCGGCTGGACCATTTAGCGCACCTGTAGGTATGGGAGCATAAGGGATATTAGGAATAATGGCAGGAGTACTGCCAGAAGGTAACAAAATGTTTTTAAACCGCGCCCTGAATGCAACAGGACCACCAATCGCCGAAGGCATTGTTTGGACATTTTCATACCAAAAATTATCCTTAACATCTTGATTGATTAAGAAAGTCGACGCCGATACTAAGTCGGCTGGTGCAAGCGCTTGCTCTATCTGAATACTCTGTCCACCTACAGTAATTGTTGCCCAGTCATTCTCACCTTTCAAAGCCTGTAATGTCCCAGCACTGAGACTATTACCACGCACTAAGTTAGAAAAAATGTCTCCCTCATCACCAGCGCTATCCGTCTGATTGATATGAGCATCAATAAAATGCCCGTATTCTTCTAACAAAACCGCAATAATGTCTGTCTCCGTAGCTGTATCAAGAAAATTAGCAGCGAGATAAATCTTATTCGTGCTAGTCCCATAAGCACCACTAGCATTACCAAGAATGCTACTATCAAGAACTTCAATTTGTGGAAATGAACTAAAATCACCTACAAGCCATTGAGAACGGAGATTTGTGGCTACTGTATGGTCATATTGTGTACCAAATGCTATTTCAAACAAATTCCAGAAGTCATTTAAACCAGCAAAGTTTTTCAGTTGGTCATAGGTCTTGTTGAGAGTGGCCTGAAGAAGATTAGTCATAACATCCTTTCCATCAACTATTTGTTTGCATTTACATTTAATTTAATCGATCAAGACTTATGAGACTGGCACTAGCGATAGCCCAGATACATTAAAGTCATCGTTATGTGGTATTGTAGATGGTCTTTGCGGAAGTAAATTTTTGAGGAAACAATTTTTAACATCGGATTTAAATAGAACTCTTGCAAATTAATTATATGTTATAATCATGGGTTAACTAATTTTCCCCAAAAAATTAGTTAACCAGTACATTTGTCCTGAATGAAAACTTGAAGTTTAACTTTTAACTCAAAACTCTTTAGATATGCTTTAA
>NZ_JAPZQM010000325.1:0-1190 GCF_027530565.1 Microcystis sp. LE19-10.1B
AGAATGACCGGGGGAACTCTGAAATTTTCGGCTTAGTTGCCGGCAGCTTGCCGCCAACTCACTCCTCTAGATAAGTATTTTGACTCACGCCCCTTCCTCTTTTGAGACGTTGTGACACTTAGGGTGCGGAATGTGGGTTACTATGGTAAGGCGGGTAGTAAGCTAAACGGCTTTTACTTCGGATCACCGATATAGACTCCAAAAGGGTTATAGCTATTGGATCATGCAGGTTAAGCGCCGTTTAGCTTAGATGAGCCGTATTTGCCACTGGGTTTTTTGGGCAAATTCTACCATTCTTTTGATAAATTGAGTGCGGTTGCTGCGAGTGGCGGCTCCTCCATCTAAATCAATGACTAATTCTTCTAAACCCTGGATAGATTGCTTGATTTTCTTGCCACCACAACTCTAAACAATCTGCTACAAAATCTGAGGTTTCAGCCGATTGACCGAAATAAATTGACAGGCGTTCTCCCCTCACATCTAGAATTCCTAAAGGGACTAAAACAGCCGTCCATTCCCTATCATGATCATCAGCTTTTAATGGCTCGAGATAGCGGGCTTTCCCCTCACGAGATAAATTGCCTATCTTAACTTTAGCTTTGCTATCCAAGGAAATTCTCAAAGATTTAGTCTGGTTGTCAGCGGCTTGATTGGCTTGAGCTACGTTAGCAAAAATTGCCTCAGTTTCTGGAATTTTTTTGAGCGGTTTTATTTTTTGTGTTTTTTTTAAACTCTAGCCCATTCGATTCAAAATATCTCCAATGGTTTGACGAGAGGGCAATTGTTCATCTCGATAGCCTTTTTCTTCTTTTAATGCCTCTCTTACCTCTCTGGCACTGATTTTAGTAAAGGCAAAAGTTGATGGGAATTTAGGGTCTGCTTGCGAGGACATCTCCACTAAACTTTTAATATCTGCCTCTAAGTTTGGCAGCAGTTCCTCCGTTTTTTTTCTCCCCCTAGCACGATAATTATCAACGCAAATAATTCCAGTTTCTAGCTCTTTCAATCCCGTTGCTATTGCCTGCCTAGACCATCCCAATTCTGTTTCAGCCCGGCGCGGCGAAGAGTTAAAATAGTCTATAGTTACTTGCGCCATAAAAGCCCTTTTCTTAAAACCTGTCAGCTTTTTTGCCGCATCTTTCAAGCTTGATTTGATTTTTTCAGTCAGTTCAGTTACCATAGTTGAGAGT
>NZ_JAPZQM010000509.1:0-6044 GCF_027530565.1 Microcystis sp. LE19-10.1B
TTGTTTATCTAAACTGTTGACTGTGCGGGAACAATTACAAAGAGAAGCTCACCGTCATCAACAACCCTTATTAGCAGAAAATATTCCTAGACTATGGATACTAACTCCTACTGCCAGTCAGAGGATTATAACTGCTTTTTCAGGTCAATTAAACCCAGATTGGGGAGAAGGAATTTATTTTTTACCTCCAGCATTAAATACATCCCTTATTGTCCTGCATCAATTACCTGAAACCCCTGAAACCCTTTGGTTAAGATTATTAGGCAGAGGAGGAACTAGAACCAGAGCGATTGATGAATTAGAGGCCTTGTCTCCTCATCATCCCTTTAAATCAGCTTCCTTAAAATTATTATACAATTTGAGTAGAAACTTGCAAGCCTTACCCAAAAGAACCCAGGAGGAGAGGAAATTTATTATGCGTTTAGCCCCTTTATACGAACAAGATAGAGAAGCAGCGATTCAAAAGGGTAGAATCGAAGGGATTCAACAAGGAGAAGCTATCGGACTTCAAAAAGAAGCATCCAAGTTAGTGCTACGTCAACTAAAGCGACGTTTTGGTGAACTTCCCCCGCATATCACTGAAACTATCCAAAAACTCTCAGTAGAAAAATTAGAAGACTTAGGAGAAGCATTGCTAGACTTTGAGACTCAAGCTGACTTAATCAATTGGCTTAATCAAGCCTAAAATCTTCGGGAAAGGCCATTTAAAACTCCTCTAATTGTTTTCTTTATCTATCGGGAAATTGAGAGCTTTATTGAATAGGGCAAGGTCTTGGAAATTAATCACGCCATCTCCATTAAAATCTGGCGTTGCTGATTTGAGTTCTGAACATTCTTTTGTGATATTTTTAAAACCTAGACCAAAACTAATACTAAATCCGTTGAGTATAGGCTACATATCAGGAGAGGCAATAGGCAACAGGCAAGAGGCAAAAGGGTAAATAAATAAGTGGGTGGGTGGAATTAAATATAAGATGAACGTAGGTTGGGTTGAAGCATGAAACCCAACGCCCGATTATGTTACGCTACCGCTAACCCATCCTACAAATAATTGTGCCTCCCTACTTAATCAGTTTTTAATAACCGGATTTGGTATAACTTTTGGATAGGACACACATTTGGCATTCATAGCTTGATTCAGCAACGCCGAATAATCTTATACTACTCCTAATCACTTCTTATCTCTTGACAATGACCTTAAAAACCGATCACGGTAAAAGCCATCCCGTCGGTGCGACTGTCTTGGCCGATGGTGTCAACTTCTCACTATTTTCTAAGTATGCCACTGCCATAGAATTATTATTATTTGATGATGCCAATTCCCCGCAACCTAGTCAAATTATTCGTCTGAATCCCCAAGAAAATCGCACTTTTTTCTATTGGCATATTTTCGTTCACGGCATTGGAGTCGGTCAAGTGTATGCTTATCGAGTCTATGGTCCGGATAATCCGGACCAGGGTCATCGCTTCGATCCTGATAAAGTAGTTCTCGATCCCTATGCGAAAGCGATTGTCGGTGCGGAAATTTATGATCGACAAGCTGCCAGCGAAAAAGGCGATAATTGTCATCGAGCTTTGCGGGGTCTGGTAGTGGATCCAGGCCGCTACGATTGGGAAGATGACGCACCGCTACGCACTCCCTACTCTGCCAGTTTGATCTACGAAATGCACGTCGGTGGCTTTACTCGTAACCCGAATTCCGGCGTTAGCGAGGAAAAAAGAGGTACTTTTGCGGGATTAATCGAAAAAATACCCTATTTGACCAACCTAGGCATTACTGCCGTGGAATTGTTACCGATTCATTACTTTGATCCCGCTGCCGCTATGCCGGGGTTAACTAACTATTGGGGTTATAGCACGATCGGCTTTTTTGCGCCCCATGCCGGTTACAGTAGCGATCGCTCACCCCTCGGTCCTTTGAATGAATTTCGCGATCTGGTGAAAGCTTTACACAAAGCGGGGATCGAAGTGATTCTCGATGTGGTTTTCAATCATACCGCCGAGGGGGACGAAATCGGGCCGACTCTTTCCTTGAAAGGTATCGATAATCGCACCTACTACATCCTCGATGCGGTCGATAAAAGCCTCTATAGCAACTATACTGGCTGTGGTAACACCCTCAAGGGCAGTCATCCCATTGTTGGCAAAATGATTCTCGATTGTTTGCGCTATTGGGTGTCGGAAATGCACGTCGATGGTTTTCGCTTTGACCTGGCGGCCGTATTATCGCGCAATGTGGACGGGGAACCGATTCTGCAAAAAGGTTATAACATGATCTGGGCGATCGAATCGGATCCAGTCTTAGCCGGGACAAAATTAATCGCTGAAGCCTGGGATGCGGCAGGATTGTATAGTGTCGGTCAATTTGTTGAATTTGCCGATTGGTTTTCCGAGTGGAATGGGCCTTTTCGCGATGATGTGCGCGCTTTTGTCCGGGGAGATACCGGCATAGTCAGCAAATTAGCGGCGCGGATTTTAGGAAGCCCCGACATATACCACAGACCCGATACCGATGTCAATAGAAGTATAAATTTTGTTACCTGTCACGACGGCTTTACCCTTAACGATCTAGTTTCCTACGACGAGAAACACAACGAGGCTAACGGCGAGGAGAATCGGGACGGTTGCAACGATAATTTTAGCTGGAATTGTGGGGTAGAAGGGGAAACCAATAACGAGGCGATTAAAACCCTGCGACTGCAACAAATAAAAAATCTCTTAACGATCCTGTTTATTTCCCAAGGAACACCTATGCTGTTGATGGGGGACGAAGTGCGACGCACCCAAAAGGGCAACAATAACGCCTATTGTCAGGATAACCAGTTAAGTTGGTTCGATTGGAGTGCGGTAGAGCAAGAGTTCGATCTTTGGTGTTTCGTAAGGAGACTGATCGATTTTAATAAAAAATTAGCTCTTTTCCGTCAGGAAAAATTGCTAGAAGTCACCTATACCAGTCTTGAACCCCATCTCAGTTGGCATGGCGTACAGTTGAGTAAACCCGATTGGTCGGAAGATTCCCACAGTTTAGCTTTTTCCCTGCGTCATCCCAAGGCGAATGAGTATTTACACATTATGCTGAACGCTTACTGGGAATCTCTCAACTTCCAGTTACCCCCCTTGGGACAAGGGGAAAAATGGCATCGCGTCATCGATACTGCTGGGCAATTGTCCGAGGCAGCCTGTGATTTAGATGCCGAGGCCGCTGTTGAATCGGAAACCTATCGGGTGCAAGCGCGTTCGGCGGTAGTTTTAATCGTTAAACCAGTATAACAAGGGGAGAGATATTGCCCGATCGAGCGATCTTGAATGCTTTAACTAATGAACAATGGCATCAATTCAATCGTCAAGTGGAAAAACGTTATTTATTTGCGGAGCAATAGCTGAAATGATGCGGCTTTCATTAGCGAAACGGGTATCGATTCTCTCTTTGTGTTTAATTGGTTTTTCCCTGCCTTGGACCGCGTTCAGCGTTTCACCGGTACAGGCGAACCTAGAACCGAATGCGATCGCTATTGGTGATCCCGTCCGAGAAGAAAAGCAAGCTCGGCAGTTAGTAGAATGGTTGGGAACTAAACAATACGACAAAGTTATTGCAGCTTTGTCACCCCAAATAAAACCCCTCTGGACTGCCGAAAAACTGCAAAAGGTCTGGGAAAGCCAAGTCACTGACAATACTGGACCGTTTAAGCGCATTGTCAAAAGCAAGCTACTCGATGCTATCAATGCCAATTTGGTGATTGTCACCGTTGAATTTGAGAAACTCACTGAAGATGTGGTAATTACCTTTAACCGGTCTGGTCAGGTAATTGCCGCCGATTTTCCCGAATTTCGTAGTATTTCTGAGATTGGCGATGCTTTTGTCAAGGCTTTGGCCAATAAAGACTACGGCCTGGCCAGAGGCTATCTACACCCTTTTCTCAAAGCTGAGGTTTTCCCCACCAGAGTGCAAGGCGCTTGGGAGAATTTACTTAAGCGTACCGGCCCCGTGCGTCGGATCGTGGGAACTCAGGTCAGAAAAGGCTCGGATACGGACGGTGTGGATCTGGTGTTGGTGACGATTCAATTTGAAAAACTGACGGATACCTTAATCCTCGTTTTTGATGATCAAAAGCAGATTGTCAACGTGGATTTCCCTTTAGGCAATTAGTAATCAGCCGAAATTACCCCGTAAATTGAGTTGGAGACGATAAGTTATGTTAGATAAAATCGAAGTTCCCATCGAAGCGATCGCAGCTAGGGAGATTCTAGATTCCCGCGGCCGTCCCACTATCGAAGCGGAAGTGCTATTAGAATCGGGGGCGATGGGTTTGGCCCAGGTTCCCAGTGGCGCTTCTACGGGTAGTTTTGAGGCCCACGAATTACGCGATGATGATCCCCAGCGTTACGGTGGTAAGGGTGTCCTGAAAGCGGTTCGCAATGTCCACGAAAAAATTGTCCCGGTTTTGCAGGGGATGAATGCTTTCGACCAAGCTAGTATCGATTTAGCTATGATCGATCGCGATGGCACGGCCAATAAACGAGAATTAGGGGCTAATGCTATCCTAGCCGTCTCTCTGGCTACGGCCAAAGCGGCGGCGGCAGATCTGGGATTACCTCTCTATCGTTATCTCGCAGGTCCGATGGCCAATGTGCTACCCGTCCCAATGATGAACGTGATTAATGGTGGTTCTCACGCTGATAATAACGTCGATTTTCAGGAGTTTATGATCTTCCCCATCGGGGCCGATTCTTTTAAGGAAGGTTTGCGTTGGGGGGCGGAAGTATTCGCCGCTTTGGGTAAGGCCTTGCACGAACGCAAATTACTGACCGGTGTGGGCGATGAGGGCGGTTATGCTCCGAATTTGGCTTCAAATCAGGAAGCTTTGGATATTTTGATCGAATCGATCGAACGTGCTGGTTATAAACCGGGGTCGCAGGTGGCTTTAGCTATGGATGTGGCCGCCAGTGAATTCTATCGGGATGGTCAATACATCTACGATGGTTCTGCCCATTCTCCCGCCGAAATGGTGGATTTTTTGGCTAGTTTAGTTGATCGCTATCCGATTATTTCTATTGAAGACGGTTTACACGAGGAAGATTGGGATAACTGGAAATTATTGACCGATAAACTGGGGGCGCGGATTCAGTTGGTGGGCGATGATTTGATGGTGACTAATCCCATCCGTCTGCAAAAAGCGATCGATCTGGGTATTGCTAACTCGATCCTGATTAAACTCAATCAGATCGGTTCTTTGACGGAAACCCTACAAACGATCGCCCTGGCTACCCGTCACGGTTATCGTTCTGTCATCAGTCATCGTTCCGGAGAAACGGAAGACACCACGATCGCAGATCTGGCGGTGGCTACTAATGCCGGACAGATTAAAACTGGTTCTCTCAGTCGCAGTGAACGGGTGGCTAAGTATAATCGCTTATTACGCATCGAAGCAGAATTGGGCGATCGGGCGGTGTACGCGCCGAAAGTCGGTTTGGGTCCAAAATTCTTGGCCTAAAATTTGAAAAAAGTTTGCAGTGATCGAAAAAGGGTGTTATACTAAAGGTACTGATAACTGATAACTGGTCACTGACTATTGTGGTACTTCGCTGAAACCCTTTTCGGCGAAGTGTTTATTTTTGGCCTTTTTCTGCCCAAAGGTATGATTTTTGGATCAAAGGTGTTACACTAGGGGTACTGATAACTGATAACTGGTCACTGACTATTGTGGTACTTCGCTGGAACCTTTTTCAGCGAAGTATTTATTTAGGGTTTGCTGAATAATGGTAAAACCCTTTTAAAATAAAGCTTTTGACCTGTTAAAGTCCGATGTTCATGCTGCGAAAATAGGATTGGGACGTTCAAAAACCTTGCATTATCCTTCTTGTAGTACATAGCTTGGTACAAAAAACAATGGCAACAAAGCCCGAAACGACCGGCTCCTGACGACCGGCTACTGACTCCTACCCCCAGGAAAAACTTTTTCAGCAGACCCTATGTAAGAAATCAGTGCGAGTGTCTTTAATCTTTGCGTGGATTTTAGCCACTTGTTTTCTGGCTTTTTCCCGTC
>NZ_JAPZQM010000194.1:0-4228 GCF_027530565.1 Microcystis sp. LE19-10.1B
TTTGTACCAAGCGATGTACTACAAGAAGGATAATGCAAGGTTTTTGAACGTCCCAATCCTATTTTCTTGCACTAACATCGGACTTTAACAGGTCAAAAGCTTTATTTTAAAAGGGTTTTACCATTATTCAGCAAACCCTAAATACAAAGACCCGGAGACAAATCCCAATCCATTCAGGATAATTGCTTTGACGACTTGCCCCGCTGTGACAATTTCTCCTCGCTCAATTGAGACTTGTTCGTTGATAATTTCAACGATTCCTATTTCATCGATAATTCCAGCGACTAATCCCAGATGGTCTAGATTTTTGACTTCAATTTCTGTTGATTGATTCCTAGTCGAACAGTCCACTCGCCTCAGTTTTCCAACAATTCCTATTTTTTCATAATTAGGGGTCTCAAGACCCCCCTAGCGGCCACCGAGAAAACCTTGACCAGCTAAGTATTTTTACTCAAGTCTCTGGAGGGGGACAGCTTATGTGACAGTTGAGGGTGCGGAATGTGGGTTTGATCTTAAACTGTGCCAAAAACGTTCAAAATCGAATTCAAGAGCAAGAAACCCACGCCAAATCAAAATTATGACGTGGGAAGATGTCAGATTTTTCAGGCAGCGGATGGCACCAAATTCATGAGCTTAAGATAAGGTTGTTGAAAAGTATGAAGGCGGCGCTCGTCACTGCTAAGAATTCCTTGTTTATAATCCCTTGAGTTATCGATTGAAACCATTCCTAGCTGGACTGATTCGCAGACAGGTTTGTCTTCATCCCAAACTTGAGTAACTAAGTTAGCTGAGGCTTTGCTACTCATATCAAATAGAATTTTCTCCAGACTGGCATTATCAAGTTTTCCCATAAAGGTATAGTTGGTAACTTTGGTTTCTGTAGAACTAAGAGGCGTGAAAACGTGCATATTTAAAGACATCCCAAACAGAGTGGACAAGGTTAAAAGTGGGAAAATCAAATAGTGCTGATAGCCATCTATCTTCAGTTTTCGATCTGCAAAAGCTGTGGTAAACTTTTTGACTTTTGCATCTAGCTTTTTGGCTTTACTGAGGTAAGTCGAATGGAAGTCGTCATTCCAATAATACCCGTCAACTGCTCCATACTTGCCAAGAGAGTTGGGATGGACATCCCAGATGTGGTAGCTATCTAAAGTATTTTCAACGATAATTTTCCAGTTGGCTTTAATGATCATTTCTTGACAGTCAACTTTCTCACCCATTGACTCTGAAAAATCTAATAACCGACTATACATCCCTCCTAAATACTCTTTGAGGGTCAGACCATCATCATTTTTTTTCACAAAAACAAAGGAGCCACAAGTATCAACTAACCATTGTTTCAATTGAAAAGATTCCGGTGTACAATCGGAAAAATCGAAGCGGGACTGTAAGGGAATGTTAATCGGGATGCCAGCACTGTCATAAATCCATCCGTGGTAGGGACACCTAACTGGCCTATTGCCTTTATCCTCTTGATGAATCTTACTAAAACGATGGGAACAGATATTATCAAACGCTCGCAATTCTCCACGAAAATTCTGGACAAAAATAGCTTGTCCTCCTAGATCTTTAGCAATATAATCATTATGATTTTCTAAGTCGGTGGTCAATCCGACAAAGTTCCAAAGGTTTTGAAAGAGAACTATTTGCTCTTTCTTGAAAATCTCGGGATCGGAATACCAAGAAATCGGCACAAGGGTCTTCATTGTTAATTCTCCTCTTCAAGATTCTAGTTTTTAATTATAAACTTCAATCTTTATGGACTTTCTGAAGTATGAAAAAATTAAACTTGTTTTTATAATTCATAGGTAATACAAATTAGTTTGAGTTCTTTTTCTGCATCTTCAAGTAGCGTCCGCAGCCAAGTAATGCGATATTCAAGCTCCTCCTTATACTGGACAATCTCTTCTAGGGAACTGGAAGTCAGAGAAGCAACCGACTTAGGTGCCTGTTGAAATTCGCCTTGCATCTGAGCGATAAAATCTCCGACTTCCCCTTCGGGTTGCTCGACTTCTGCTCTCTTTTGACTCACTTTTCTTGCTAGTGCTTGATTTTCTTCGAGAGCCTCTTCAAGTGCTTGTTGTATCCGACTTAGTCGAGATTGCAAACCTTCCTTGGCGAGCTTCTGCTCTGCAAGATTATTCTCAAGTCCCGTCAGTTCAGCTTGCAAGCTTTCTCGGATTGTTCCTTGCTCCTCAAGTTTTTGTTGTAGCTCGCTCAAGCTTGTTGAGAGAGCTAACTTCAGATGAGGGAAATAGCTCCCTACTTCCCTCATCTCTTTGGGCAAAGCTAGTGACTCTAGATGAGTGGAAGGATTAAAATCTCCACTCCCTAATGCCCTCAACTCAAGCTGAATCTGATTGAAACCCCGCTCCATTTGATTAATTGTTATTAATTCCAAAGCAAAAGTAAATCCTCCTACAAGAATAGCCACAAGGGACGCTAGGAAAATCTGCCACGGCAGTTGGGATGGGAGAAGATTACTAGACTGCTGCTGAAGCTGGAGCGAGGCATGAATTGCTAGAAACACGGCTATAAAGACAGATAAAGTAACGATAATAGCTATCAATATCTGTTGTTTTTTGAGAGAAGCTCTCTGAAAATCACGAAACATTATTTGGCTTTTTTACTGGAACTAACATTATAGTCTTTAAAGACTATACTGTCTGGGGATTTAGGGATTTTTACTAAATTGGGTTTGGGCAATTTGCTGAGTTGCTTTTTCTTTGTAGGTCTCGAGGATTTATCCTAATTTATCGTCATCTTCTTCTATCAGCATATCCAAAGTGGAAAGTTCGCTGGCGACCTCTCCTTGTTCTGCCGCCAGTAAATTGGCTGCTCGATAGGCTTCTGCCGCTTCTTTGGTAAATCCTTGACGAGTATAAAGATCCCCCCATAATTTTTGTTTTTTGGCTTCTATGGGTTTTTTGTTCGGCAGATCGCGTAAAATCTCTGCTGCTTCATCGAGAGCATTGCTGGCAATTAAAGCCTCTATATAACCCATTTTGGCAACCACAGGAATTTTAGGATTTAATTGCTGAGCATCTTCAAAATTTTTGCGGGCGAGGTTATATTGTTTTTGTTTTAGGTAGATATTTCCTAGGGACTGATAAGCACTCCAAGCTGTGGGATTCATCCTCAGTGCAGACTCGATTTCATCAATTGCTGCCTTTGTATTTCCTTGTTCTTGGTAAATCTGAGACATGAGCAAGCGCCCTGGGGTTAACTGAGGGTTAAAGACCAGTGCTTTTTGAACTTGCTCTTTAGCTTGAGGGTATTTCTTTTGCTTTAATAAAACTCTACCCATCCCCAGATAACCAGCAGGGGTACTGGGGTCGATATTAACAGCATCTTTAAAAGCTTCAATGGCCGAGTCCAGTTCATTTTGCTTGTAGTAAACATTGCCAACGGCAAGAGCAGCTTTAGCCATCATTGGGTCAATTCTCCTCGCCGCCCCGAAGTGGGTCAAAGCTCCTTCATAATCTTTTTGTTTTAAACAGATGCTGCCTATACCAAGATGAGCTTGCTTAGAGCCTGGGTCTTTTTCAAGGATTGCTTCAAAAGCCTCCCGAGCTTCCTCATAGCGCTTTTCTTTCATCAGTTGAGACGCTGTTTTAATTGATGGGCTTTTTTGAGTAGGCTTGGTAACTCGCTTGACTTGGGGCGTAAACGACATTGAAGGATTCCTCCACATCAAATATTCACCTTCCGATTATACCGCTTCTTTTCCTAGTAATGCAATACCCAAGATTAACAAGGTCAGCGCATCTTAACAATTATTAACAAAATGAACTTTATTTGATGTAAGTTGCCTACCCCAAATTCAGGCATATTTGAGGAGAATTTGCCATCTCAGTTGTTAAGCAATAATCGACCAAATAGGTGGTTCTTCGTTACTTGGTATGGTTCGAGCGGGTGGCATAAATCGACTAAATCCTGGCTCTTCGGGAATTGTTATGCAAATAATTAACTTAAAATAAAATTCGATGAGAGTGCCTACGCTCAAAAGTAGCTGAAATCGATATAGGGAAGGACTTAAGGCATCAACAGGTTAATACCAAAAGATAGACAATCGAGTTAAGATTTAATATAATAGTCAAAAACCCGAGTATTTTACTTATGATACTTGACAAATTTTTGAACCTACAAGGAACCTGTATTCAAGGCTATCTACACCTAGAAAATATCGGTATAGTTTGCCGAATCGAATCGAAAAATAAAAAAGCAA
>NZ_JAPZQM010000570.1:0-3740 GCF_027530565.1 Microcystis sp. LE19-10.1B
GAACCCTTATAGAGAAAGGCATTTAGCGATTTTTGTCAATTGTTTTTGCTCTAGAGCGAACTAATCAATTAAGTCTCTTGCCAGATAAGGATTTAGTCGATTTATGCCCCCTATCGAACCATACCAAGTAACGAAGAACCATTTTGACAAGACAGAGCAAAGACGTTTGACTCCTATGCAAGTGCTTAAAATTAGAAATTAATTGCTGGCTCCCGTCAGTCAATAATACCAAATCCTGTTATCAGAAAACGAGTAAAGACGAGGAGATAAATAGTGCGTGAGGATGTCTTAATGAAAATTACCCTGAACCTACCGGATAACCTCAGCCAAGCCGAAACCTTTAACCAGGGCGACTGGCTCCGGGAGATTGCCATTGCGCTGTTTCAGCAAGAGCGGATTTCCCTGAGTCGCGCCAGTAAAATTGCCGGGATGGAAGTCATGGACTTTCAAAAACTGCTGGCAGATCGCGGTATTTGTGTTCACTACGATGTAGAAGACTTTGAGCAGGATGTTCAGCATCTGCGCGATCGAGGCTGGCTATGATCGTGGTCAGCGATACCTCCGCCCTTGCCAATCTGGCGATCGTCGATCATCTCTGGTTGCTAGAGTCAATTTACCAAACCGTTATCATTCCAGACGTTGTTGCTAGGGAACTAGCAGCCGCAAGCAATCCCATCATTCCAGCCATTCTCCAAGCCGGCTGCATTCAACCCCAACCCCTCACCAACTCCGAACTCGTTAACCAGCTTCAGCAAGAACGAGGATTGGATGCTGGAGAAGCGAATGCAATAGCCTTGGCACTTGAGCTGCAAGCTGATGATCTGCTCATCGATGAACGCTTGGGGCGGCAAGAAGCCCTGCGGCTAGGGCTGTCTATCATTGGTATTCTGGGCATTCTGCTCGTTGCCAAACAAAAAAGCCTCATCCCTCAAGTTCAACCTGTTATGGATGCCTTGATCAGCCAAGCTGGTTTTCGTGTCAGTTCCCAGCTATATCAGCGTGTCTTAGCTTTGGCTCAAGAACCTTAGTAAAGGATAAGCCAAGATGGTCTGTGGAGTCGGTATCGATCGAAACTATCGTTTCCCATACCAATATCTTGATATTGCCCTTAGATTCTTGTTGATTGAGATGGAAACAAAACGCTACAAGTAAGTACAGTATGAATGATAATTTCACGCTAAAAAATCTTTACAGAAGCCCCCGACAATTGAACGAATCGAATAATTATAAATTTTTGTCAAGAGGTGCGGTCAGATCGAAGAATCGTCGCTAGAATCCTAGAAAACTTCTGTTATTTCAGCCTATTGTCAGAAATTTAGTTAAACAAGGTTTTTGACAATATGCTAATCTGGCTAACACGCTTTTGGGCGTGATATACGGAAAAGTTCGGGCGATTGCGCCCAAATGGGGTGATATGCCGAAAGTTGACCCATATCGTTACCCCAGAGAGTGTTATACAGAAAGTTTCTGTATAATCCCTAGTTAGCCAGACGAAGCGAGTGTACCGCTAGGATGTGGGCTATATGATTGGAGTGTCAAAATGACGAGAAAGACAATTGTCCTCATTGCAGCCTTCGTTGCTCTAGGTACTGCCACCGTTGGACTCGTGACGGCAATTGTTACCCAGCGAGGACTGATTCTCCCCCTAAATATCTTGGATTTACTTTCCATTAAATTCACCACTTCGGAGATGATTGATAGTTGGTTTGGCTTGGCTGGACATAATAAGTTAATCAGTCCTTCGGAATTAGGTGAACCGCTCAAGTCATTTAGAAACCAATGGGCAAAAACTAATCCCACTGTCACCCCTTTTCTGGGACTGTGGCATAATGATGGTGACGGTTTTCAAAGTTTACATGAAGCTTATTTTTTGAGTATTTTTCCCTCTCAGGTGCAGGGGCAAGTCTGTGTTTTAGAATACAAAGACCGTGGTTTGCTGGATGTTTCGATTCTTTCATTGTCAACGGCAAAGGTGATCAGTGGTCAACTCCTCAGTAGCCGTTTGCGGGCGGATAAATCTACCATTGTGCAAAAAGACTTCTACAATGGTTATCCTGTAGAAGGTTATCCTGTAGAAATTTTGCCTGTTTTAGATGGGCAAAATGAAATCTATATTTTTTCCTCCCGATCCCCGCCCCAGTTACCCCCTGGTTTTCCTGAAGATTTGACATCTAAGGTAAAGCAGGAACTGTCGGATCGAGGTTGTACAATGGACTAGATGTTAGCGATCGCCATCGCCTCGTAGGTTGGGTTGAGCGAAACAATACTGGGTCGAAAATAGATCAATTCGCTTGAAAAAGCGAAACCCAACCACCCCAAAGGTTACTCTTGGTTGGGTTTCCTTACGTCAACCCAACCTACAATAATTGCTGCTCTCGTAGTGGACTGTTTCAGTGCGATGCCGAAGGCACTGCGTAGCAGATCGCCATCGCCGTAGGGTGCGTTCCCTAAGGTGGCTCCTACTGCTCCAGCGCTCGATTTTGGGGAACGCACCATGCACATTGATTGAAACTGTGGGTTTAAGTGCGATACCGAAGGCACTGGGTAGCAGTACGCTGACGAGGGTACGCTAATCAAATGTAATGCGCCATATTTTCATTGGTGAGGCCAGCAGAGTTGGGGGTGATATGATGAGAAAAGAGCGGCCACTCAACACCATTTGGAGCTAATCAAAACTATGTCACTGTATCCTGATCAGGAACCCGCAATTACTCGAACAGAGCGTGGTTTAACAATTTCTGGCACAAGAATAACCTTGTATCAAATAATGGACTATATTCACGCCAATTACCCTCGTCATTTAATCCGCCATCAATTCTATCTAACTGATGAGCAGTTTGATGCAGCCATCTCTTATATTGACGCTCACTACAAAGAAGTAGAGTCAGAGTATCAAATAGTTGTGCGGCAAGCAGCAGAAATTCGAGATTATTGGAATGAGCGTAACCAAGAACGTATTGCTAATATTTCTAAGTTGCCGCCCAAGCCTGAATATACTTCTGCTTGGCAAAAATTGCAAGCGCGTAAAGCCAAACGAGCAGCAATAAGCCAGTGATTTTTCTAATCGATCACAATTATTGAAGGGCAATCGCTCATACTTTTTGGCAGTATTACTTCTGAAGGGTGGCTTGAAACATTACCAATTCGTTTTATTTCATTTGATGAAGTTGAATTACCAATTAACAGCAGTGATAGAGTGGTCTGGAGGTTTGCTCAAGAGAATCAAATGATTTTGCTAACCGCCAACCGTAGTATGAAGGGTGAAGATTCTTTAGAGCAGGTAATTCGAGAAGAATGTTTACCAACTTCTTTGCCTGTGGTTACGTTTGCAAATGTTGATCGGATTATTGAACGAGAATATCGAGAAGAATGTGTTGATCGCTTGATTGAAATTGCTCTTTACCTTGAAAATTATTTAGGCGTGAGTCGTCTGTTTATTCCATAGCAAATGTCTAACTTTGCCGTTAGGCGGCTTCGTCTATCTGTGAAGGCGTAGCCCCAGTGCGATGTCGAACGCAATCTTGTAGGGTGCGTTCCCTAAGGTGGCTCCTACTGTTCCAGCGATCGATTTTGGGGAACTCACCATGCACATTGATTAAAACGCAACATCTCAATAAATGCTGGTAAGGAAGCCGAAGTCAACCTAGAAAATGAACCCGCACTCGTGAGAAAGCATCGACTTAGGTTGCACTGAGGAAGAAAATCTGCTTTAACTAAGGATATGCTTCTTCCCATCGAGA
>NZ_JAPZQM010000011.1:0-3979 GCF_027530565.1 Microcystis sp. LE19-10.1B
ACCCTTATATAGAAAGGCATTTAGCGATTTTTGTCAATTGTTTTTTATCTAGAGCGAACTAATCAATTAAGTCTCTTGCCAGATAAGGATTTAGTCGATTTATGCCCCCCTATCGAACCATAACAAGTAACGAAGAGCCTAAAATCCTAGAATTGCTTCTTTTTCCCATATTTGATAATTTTGCTAGATGTAACCAATTAAAGATAGAGGGGTGTATCTCACTTATGCAGAAATACCAACAATCAGCAATTATCAGTGACCCTTAAATTATTACAGATATATCAGCAGCTACCTGTAAGCATCCCACCGAAAAACTAATGCGCTCCGAGGTTTGGGGGCGGCACTTCGACACGCTCAGTGGCCGCGCCACGCACCCAACGGGGGGTTTGGGTAGGGTTGATTCATGAATCAACCCTACTATAGAGTTCTTGCATAATTAATTTTTGAGAGGGCAAAAATGAGATGCACCCAAGATAGAGTTAGTATCTCAACAAAATTTTTACCCTGATTTAACCTTTATTCACGAGCCAACAGGAGCTAAGTTTGCTGTGGATAGAGATTACTATTGATGAGGAGAGTGTTTAGTGAAGTTAACGCCACTTGTGCCACCGATTAAGTGTCAAGGAATTAAAACTAAATTGGTAAAAGATGTTAAAAATATTGTGTCTGATCTTAGCTTTGGGCGTTGGATAGAACCCTTTTCTGGATCGGGGGTGGTGGCTTTTAATATTAATCCCAAAAAGGCTTTACTTGCGGACACAAATACTCATATTATCCAGTTTTATAATAATCTAAAAAATCAAGTTATTACCAGTAAAACTGTGAAGCTTTTTTTGCAAGAAAATGGTCAAGTTCTTAAGGAGCAGGGAGAAAGTTATTATTATCAAGTACGAGAAAGATTTAATCAATCTCCTAATTCTCTAGATTTTTTATTTCTCAATCGCTCCTGTTTTAATGGCGTGATGAGATTCAATCGTAAGGGACAGTTTAACGTACCTTACTGTCATAAATCAGAACGATTTTCTCAAGCATATATTACCAAAATAGTCAATCAAGTTATTGCCCTAGAAAATATTCTTATTAAAACTGATTATAATTTTCAAGTTGCTGACTTTCGAGAGACTTTATCTGATTGGCAAAAAACAGACTTGATCTATCTCGATCCTCCTTATTTAGGGAGACACACCGATTATTTTAACTCTTGGTCTGAAGAGGATGAAGATTGTTTGGTGACTATTTTAAAGGATATTTCTTGTCGGTTTATTTTGTCCACTTGGCACAGTAATCAGTTTAGAAGCAATCCTTTAATTAAAAAAAATTGGAGTGCTGATCAGTTTTATATCTATACTAAACAGCATTTTTATCATGTTGGTTCCACAGAAAAATTGCGTCATCCGATCACCGAAGCGATCATTACTAACTTTAACATTCCCTTGTTGCCAGAGCGAGGAACTGATTTGCAACAACTGTCATTATCCCCATCGACAGCAGAAAATGAGGGAGCGAGAACAGTCTAGAAGATGCCTAGTTGCTAATTCTCACTCCTTACTATTTAGGGTTTGCTGAATAAATCTAAAAACCTTGTTGGATAATATCTTTAGGCTTTTTTGAAATCAAAAAGTGCCAGCGATTGGAGTGATTGGGGAGGGAAATTTCAGGTACTTTTTCCCTGAAAATTAGGTAATTGACTCCCTGAAAATGGGTAAAACCCCACACCCCACACCCCACACCCCACACCCTGCCCCCAGGAAAAAATTTTTCAGCAAACCCTATTTATCCTTGGCTTTGGCGTAGATGGTCATTAATTTGGCGTTTACGCTTTTCTTCGGGGGCAGTGCTAGTAATTTCGCCAAAATCTTGACTACTCATGGAAAGATGGGACATTATCTTTCTTTTGCGCTCTTTAGCAGTTAATTCCGGTGAAGGAGTTACTGGAGGCGGCGCTGCCACGGGTTCCGCTGCCACCGGAGGAGTTTCCACAATTGGCAGCGGTTTTTTGGGAATATAGTCAGCACCAGTGGTACTTCTGGAGAGATGATCGAGAATGCGCCGTTTGCGATCGTCAGTAGCCATAAAAATCTTTGCCAATCTAGTTTAAAGTTTTGTAACTATCACCTATTGTCAAACATCCCTATCCCCTTGAGAAGTCAAGGGAGACTTTATCTTGAGGGATTGAAGACATATAAAACCTGCGATCGCATCTATCTGGTCGTGGAAGTGGAGGTCTTCTCGCCCAAGGTGATAAGATAAAAAACTAAGTCTTTGAAAATATGACAAAGGATTTATCTATCATGACACCCTCTTTAGCTAACTTTCTCTGGAGCCTTGTTTTAGGTGCGGCTATCGTCCTGATCCCTGCTACTATCGGTTTGATTTTCATCAGTCAATACGACAAGATCAAACGGACTTAATTTAAAATCCTAAAATGCCTAGACCGATTCCGTCTGGGCATTTTAGCTAATTTTGGAACTGGCAAGAGCGATCGCACCGACTACCCGATACCCCTCTGTTTGTAAAACCTGCACAGCCTCCTCAATCGTGGTTCCCGTGGTATAAATATCATCAATTAAGAGAATCGGCACTGATTTCGGTAAATTTTTCCCCAGTTGAAAAGCCGCTTGCATCGTCTTTTTTCTTTCCTCGGCTGCCAGACTAAATAAAGCTGCCGTGTTCTTAATCCGAATTAATCCGCGACTAGCCAGAGGATAACCGGTTAAACGACAAAAACCCTCGCCAATGACTTCTGCTTGATTAAAACCCCTTTCCCTTAATCTTTCTGGGTGGAGAGGGATAGGAATCACCGTCAAACGTTTATCGGTGAGGGGAGGACGCAGCAGCCAAGTTTCCCCCATGCAACTGCCTAGCAAAGAGCCGAGAGCGGGATGGCGATCATATTTCATTTTAGCGATCGCCTGTTTTAATTTACCTTCATAGCGTCCCCAGATAAACAGGGGAATAGAACCACGCCAGAGAAAAAGCGGGTTATTCTGACGATAGGACTGTAATTGTCGCCCACAATCACGGCAAAGCTCTCGCTCGCTCTGCCGTTGACAAAGAGGACAGGGAGACTTAAGAAATAAAGCGAGAAAAGGTTCGAGCATGGGAAGTCAAAGTTTTAGCTAGATCCTGATTTCCATCGTCAAAAACGGTCAAATAACGGGGATTACTCCGCTCGATCGAAAGACTGATTCCTTGCGCTCCTTCGGACTCTAGATCTTGGAGATAACCCCCCTGATGCTGTTGTGCTTCCTCAAAAGAGGCAAAGGGACCAAAATAGTAGGTACAGTGGGGATAAAGGGAGGTAATTTTCAGCCACCAAGGTGTATTATCGTCAGAAATTTTATTTGTCTGCAAGAAAGATAAAATCATGTTCTGGTATTGATAGGGTACAGGGATTGCAGGAATCAAGGATAGGTTTTGAGGAACTTTGCCCCCATAATTCCGATTTGCTGGCCAAAAAATCGAGCTTTTGGCCAAAGAGAGTCTTTTTATCGTATTAGATTAACAAGGGGAGCGGTCGCCAAATCAAAAGAGATTCTAAAAATTCCCCTCAGCCAAGGGGAAGCGGATCGAGATAGGATATTGACGCTCCCATGGCACTAAGCGCTTGGGGATTCCCTGTTCATCCAGTTACCTTATCTACTAAGCTTTCACCTAATAGACAGTGGGTAGTCTGTCCGAGGGCTTGAATTTCTGTCCGCCCGACAGTATTTGCCCGTGCGAGAATGTTTATAGCGGCGTTTTCGTCTCTATCCAAGACACACCCACAAGAACAAACATGAGTTCTTACAGATAATGTTTTCTTGACAATATTGCCACAATCAGAACATTGTTGGCTAGCAACATCTCAAAAACCGCTGAGAGGTAAGATGAAAGCCACGACAGCATCTCTGGCCTCTCAGCCTATCGCCTGTGGCTGTTAGGTAGTGTCTAGCTAGTGACCAACTTCCAGGCTGAGACTGTTCTGGGGAGCCGCCCG
>NZ_JAPZQM010000767.1:0-1591 GCF_027530565.1 Microcystis sp. LE19-10.1B
AAGCCACTCTTAATCGTGTCTTGGAACGAAATAGAGGCTTTTAAAGACTGCGTACATGGAGAATTAAAACAAGAATTACCCTCGAAAAGCCTATTTTTCCACTAAGTATTTATGCTCATTGCAAAGGTGAGATGCTCCCAATTCTTTTGCCGAGTGCCAGACCAATTCAATGATATTTAAATCTGGGCTATAGGCGGGTAAATACTCTAAAATTAAGTTGGGCATATTTTCAGCAATTTTACCAACAACATCTGTTTTTTTGTGAATACTAGCATTATCGAGAATCAGGACAATCTTTGGACCCTTCTCTCGAAAATCCTCCTCTTTATTCCCCGCTTCCACCCATTCTTTAATGATTTCTGTATAAAAAACTTTTACCACTTCATAAAAAGTTTCTGAATTTCCTTTTTTGATGAATTCTACGAATCTTTTTTTATCGGAATATCTCACTCCTCCCATCGCATTTACTCGACCACTTCTTCTTTGTCCGCTAACTTTTTTTCTTTGGCTTTTTTTCCCCCATGTTTTTCTTCTAATGACTCTTAAACTGAATCCACTTTCGTGAGGGGCTGTGTGGCGAACCTGCGTCGCCACCTTGAAAGCCCCGTCCCAAAACCATACCTGTAGCTTATTTGGCTCTTCTTTTGCTATTTTTAAGTATTCGGCTAATTTTTGTTTAAATTCTTTTCTTTTTTCAGGATATTGTCGATCTTCTAAACTATATTTAGCCCAAATATAAACATACTTCTTTTTTTTTTAAATGTTCGTGACTTGAGAACTACTTAATTCTATACCTGTCTGTTCTGTCAGATAAGTGGCTAATCTTTTGGCTGTCCAACGGCCAAACTCATACCCCATTTCTTGAGGCTCTTTGTCAATTGTCTCTAACAATATTTTGATATACTCATCCGTCGCTTTTCGATAATTTCCCTCCATTCTCTTGTCTTTCAAGCTATCTAAATTATTGGCATCTCCAGGAATACACCAATAAGAGACTGTTCGCAGTGAACACCCAATGAGTTTGGAGATTTGGACTTGAGTTTTCCCGTCATTTAACAACAACAATATCAAAACTCTTTCTCTAATGTAAGGATTTTCTTCTTTTTTTAGTGCTTTTTGTAACTTTTCTTTTTGTTCGGAATTCAAGTGATTAGGGGCTGGCATAGCTATTGATACTTGAATAGGTTACTGTTTCTATTATACGCTATTTAGATGCTGAACAGCTTAGAGACATTGCCCTAAGTCTTGACATAACTCTTTAATTCTTTTTTCATTTTCTGATAACATTGAATTATTCCTCCCATCGAGATATATTCTGAATTGTAAATTATAACTATTATAATCTCATTTCTCTTTGTGATCAAGTAGAAGATTTTCTAGTTGTTGACGGCTACAAGCATTAATACTCATTGCATAAGTGAGATGCTCCCGTTCATTGAAACTTTTGACCTTATTAAGCTTTTACGCATTTAAGTTACATTGACAGCATTACCCTTATTTTTAAGTTTTCTACTCCATTTAATAATCAATCCCCCTTCATTTAAAAGCTGATTGACTACTTTTTCCAGTTCTTCTTTATTTTCAAATTCTC
>NZ_JAPZQM010000680.1:0-1184 GCF_027530565.1 Microcystis sp. LE19-10.1B
TTGCTAATAAACATAGCAAAATTATAGATGATTTCCTGACCTAAGATCACATTTTATTCTTTTTTCCACTTCAATCTAAGAATTGAGAAAAAAGCAAAACCTTATATTATACCATAAAAAAATTATGCAAGAGGTCTATTAGCGGTGCGTTACACGCGCGTTAACGCACCCTACAAAATCGGCGATCGCACTCCTCTTATATTGTTACATACAGCAATGAATTGTTATCGCTTTAACTCTTGTGTCGGCAATGAATTGGCAATTAATCAGAAATTAATATAAGCAATTATTGTAGGTTGGGTTGAGCGAAACAATACTGGGTCGAAAATGGCTCAATTCGATTGTTTAAGCGAAACCCAACCACCCCAAAGGTTACTCTTTGTTGGGTTTCCTTGCGTCAACCCAACCTACGAGGCTGTACGGTAAGACATTAACACTTGCACCCGTGTCTAACAGTGCTGAAAACTCTACCGAGCTATCTTGGTATGTCAGAGATATAGGTAGTTGAGGCAAGGCATCGGGGACACCAAACCCATCGAATCCTTCGGTAAAGTTAAATCGTTGGGCGTTACGCATTGTGCGTTGCTTGTTCCGAATCTAGGAGTTGAGCAAGTTTCTGCGCCGCTGCGTGTGAATTAAGCGGCGACGAGAGTAAATATGTTGCTCCTGGCTGTAGGCTTGGCTCCTCGTCCTTACTTAGTTCTGCGATCAGAAATTGCATCACCTTCAACTTGTCTGCACGAGGCAGACTTCTCAAAGTAGGGAATAGCTCTGCTATAGTCATCTGGCTTAGAGGATTGCATTACCTTTCCATTTTCTCATAAAGCTATCTATTCACCGTGCAAATTTCTCATAACTGAGCCATTTTCGATCCAGTATTGTTTCGTTCCACCCCACCTACAAGATCTGCATTTGAGCGTTGGCAATATGTTTACAGTTCCATATTAAGTAGGTAGGCTTTAAAAATTATCAGATGCCCCCCTTATTAAGGGGGGATTAAGGGGGGATCGGCACCCCCCTTATCAAGGGGGGATTAAGGGGGGATCGGCACCCCCCTTATCAAGGTAGGGCTGTTTCATTTAAATTAAGTATAGCTGATTTTGAGTCAATAAATTTGACCGAAGATTCTCAAGTTTATCTTGTTCTAACCAAAAGAGTTAGTCACAATAACTAATCTTTAATCC
>NZ_JAPZQM010000101.1:0-2750 GCF_027530565.1 Microcystis sp. LE19-10.1B
GGAGTGATCAGGGGGAAATTCAGGGACTTTTTCCCTGAAAATTAGGTAATTGACCCCCTCAAAATCGGTAAAACCCCACACCCCACACCCCACACCCTACACCCTGCCCCTAGGAAAAACTTTTTCAGCAAACCCTAAATAGGGGTGGCTGAATAAATGTGAAATGTAGGCATGGTAAGGGTTTTGTGGCTTTTCTTGCGAAACAGGTGCAAGATTTTGAGAGAATCGTGCTTCAAAACCTAGCGTCTTCATCGGCCCGCGTCCTGTAGGGGCGAAGCATTCGGATAGAAAATCTACGGTTTCACCGATAGGTTATTGCCCGAATGCTTCGCCCCTACTTTTTCAGCCGACCCTAAATAGAGCATTTAATTGATTAATGCTCATTCTTAATTCTCCTGACGACCGACTCCTGAATACTGACTCCTGAATACTGAATACTGACTCCTAACCCCACCAACAAACTTATTCAGCAAACCCTAGCTTAACACCATAGTTCGGAAACCCGTACCGATCGAGCAGTTGTCAGGGGGCCTTGTATTTCGGTAAATTAGCACTCGGAAGGTAAGAGTGCTAATCTGGAAAAGACACTTACCCAAATACAAGAGAAACGGAGGATATTCCATGGCTGCAGTCAGCATCAACGTAACTACTGTTAAACCCCTAGGCGATCGAGTTTTCGTTAAAGTTAGCCCCAGCGAAGAAAAAACCGCCGGTGGCATTTTCCTTCCCGACGCCGCGCAAGAAAAACCCCAAATCGGGGAAGTCGTGACCGTCGGCACTGGCAAACGCAACGATGACGGCAGCCGTACCCCTGTGGAAGTGGGTGTGGGTGACAAAGTTCTCTACTCCAAATATGCCGGAACCGATATCAAACTTGGTGGCGAAGAATACGTTCTCCTCTCCGAAAAAGACATTCTCGCCGTCGTTTCCTAATCATCTACCCTTGAAAACCCCTATTTTGCACGAATAACGATACATTATGGCTAAATCTATTATCTACAACGAAGATGCCCGTCGCGCCTTAGAAAAAGGCATGGATCTTCTGGCCGAAGCGGTAGCTGTCACCCTTGGACCCAAAGGTCGTAACGTCGTCCTCGAAAAGAAATTTGGCGCACCCCAAATCGTCAATGATGGCATCACCATCGCTAAAGAAATCGAACTGGAAGACCATATCGAGAACACTGGTGTGGCTTTAATTCGCCAAGCCGCCTCAAAAACCAACGATGTAGCGGGTGATGGTACTACTACCGCCACCGTTCTCGCTCACGCTATCGTTAAAGAAGGTTTACGCAACGTCGCCGCCGGTGCTAACCCGATTTCTCTGAAAAAAGGGATCGATAAAGCTGCCGATTTCCTCGTCAGTCAAATCGCCAAACACGCGAAACCCGTAGAAGATTCCAAAGCGATCGCACAAGTGGGCGCTATCTCTGCCGGTAACGATGATGAAGTCGGTCAAATGATCGCCTCGGCCATGGATAAAGTCGGCAAAGAAGGCGTAATTTCCCTAGAAGAAGGGAAATCGATGACCACCGAACTAGAAATCACCGAAGGGATGCGTTTTGACAAAGGTTATATCTCTCCCTACTTTGTCACCGACACCGAACGCATGGAATGCGTTTTTGAGGATCCCGCTATTCTGATTACCGACAAAAAAATCGGTTTAGTGCAGGATTTGGTTCCCATTCTCGAACAAGTAGCCCGTCAAGGTAAACCCCTAGTAATTATCGCCGAAGACATCGAAAAAGAAGCTTTGGCAACCCTAGTGGTTAACCGTCTGCGCGGTGTTCTTAACGTCACTGCGGTGAAAGCTCCCGGATTTGGCGATCGCAGAAAAGCGATGTTAGAAGATATCGCCGTCTTAACCGGTGGTCAAGTAATCAGCGAAGATGCGGGTTTAAAACTGGAAACCACCAAAATTGATAGCTTAGGTACGGCCCGTCGTATCACCATGAACAAAGATACTACCACCATCGTCGCCGAAGGCAACGACGTGGCAGTGAAAACCCGTTGTGAGCAAATTCGCCGTCAAATCGAGGAAACCGATTCTTCCTACGATAAAGAAAAACTGCAAGAACGTCTGGCTAAATTAGCCGGGGGTGTGGCAGTGATTAAAGTCGGCGCCGCTACGGAAACGGAAATGAAAGACCGCAAATTGCGCCTAGAAGACGCGATTAACGCCACTAAAGCAGCCGTAGAAGAAGGTATCGTCCCCGGGGGTGGTACTACTTTAGCTCACCTGGCTCCCCAATTGGAAACCTGGGCCAAAGAAACCCTACACCATGAAGAATTAACCGGCGCTTTAATCGTTTCTCGCGCCATTGCTGCCCCCTTAAAACGGATCGCTGAAAATGCCGGCCAAAACGGTGCAGTTATTGCCGAACGGGTGAAAGAGAAGCCCTTTAATGTCGGTTATAATGCCGCTACCGGTGAGTTCTCCGATATGTTTGAGGCGGGTATCGTTGACCCCGCTAAAGTGACTCGTTCTGCCCTACAAAATGCCGCTTCTATCGCCGGTATGGTTTTAACTACCGAGTGTATTGTGGTGGATAAACCGGAAAAAGAAAAATCCGCTCCTCCCGCCGGCGGTGGTGACTTCGACTATTAATAATTAGGGTTTGCTGAAAAAGTACGGGCGAAGCATTCGGGCAATAACCTATCGGTGAAACCGTAGATTTTTTATCCGAATGCTTCGCCCCTACAGGACGCGGGCCGATGAAGACGCAAGGTTTTGAAGCACGATTCTCTCAAAA
>NZ_JAPZQM010000713.1:0-8197 GCF_027530565.1 Microcystis sp. LE19-10.1B
AACCCTTATATAGAAAGGCATTTAGCGATTTTTGTCAATTGTTTTTTATCTAGAGCGAACTAATCAATTAAGTCTCTTGCCAGATAAGGATTTAGTCGATTTATGCCCCCCTATCGAACCATACCAAGTAACGAAGAACCCGAAAAATCTTATGAACTGATTTTGCACCTCCTTATCAGCTTTATAAGCTAAACGGCTTTTACTTCGGATCACCGATATAGACTCCAAAAGGGTTATAGCTGTTGGATCATGCAGGTTAAGCGCCGTTTAGCTTACGTTTTGGCAGCGGTGGTAGAATCGGGCCAAGATTTAAGCGATCTTTACGCGCAGAAAACGGGTTTCTTCAAGAAACCCGTTTTCTATCAAAAAAAAGGGAGGTCTAAGAACCCCCCTCAATAGTTAATAATTAGATGACAGCTAAATTAGTAGCGGCCAGCATTGGGTTTATGAACAATAAAGCTCATGGTTTGACATTGTTTGATGTTGTCAAAAGCGATAACGCGGATGTAGCAATCAGAATATTCAGTGCGGCACTCGCGAACTTCATTAAGAACTTCTTGGGGGCCAGAAACAGAGAATAAAGGCAGTTTCCACATCGTCCAATGATAATCTGCGGGTTTGGGGTCTTTTTCAAATTCCACAGCAGGAATATAACCCTGATCGATCATGTATTGAATTTGTTTAGCAATTTGTTGATCGGTGAGGGGAGGCAAGTAGGAAAGAGTTTCGTAACGCTTCTCTTTAGGTAAAGTTTTCATGGGTTTCTTGATTCCTTATGGGTTGGGTAGATCATCAACATCGAGATTTAATTCCGATGTCTCTGGTTGACTTATAGCAGTACGGGTGAGACGTTCCAAAAGTTGCCGACGATGTTCGGTATTGTCATTAATAATTCCCGTTTTTACCATCTCTGGCAAGAACTCTAAAACCTGTTCGGCTAGATGTTCTCTTACCGTCATGATCCGCAAAACTAACTCTTTATTCTCAGTCATTAACCCCGCAATATAGGCCTCGCCATCCTGAATGGAATGGCTAGAAGTATAGTGACTCAGCCAAATAGCTAAAGTGGGATTAGTTTCTGACAATTGATCGATAATCGTGCGAACCGCTTGGTAAGTTAGGTAACTTTGTAAGACTTTCGCGGTATCTTGAGCAACTTTTTTCGGATACATTTTATACAGTTTTCAGTTATTGGCTAGACAGTTATCAGTGTTGAAATTCTAGCGACTGCTTCCCGATTTTGGGCAAGTCCCCGGCATTATTTTGCACCGATAACTGCTAACAACCTTCTGAAGGGCTGTATTAGAGGGTATCCATAGCCTCGAACTCGAATTTGATTTCTTTCCAGAGTTCGCAAGCGGCAGCCAGTTCAGGACTCCAACGGCAAGCTTCCCGGATAACGTCGTTACCTTCGCGGGCCAAGGAGCGTCCTTCGTTACGAGCTTGGATACAAGCTTCCAGAGCCACACGGTTAGCGGTGGCACCAGGTGCGTTACCCCAGGGGTGGCCGAGGGTTCCACCACCGAACTGTAAGCAGGAATCGTCACCGAAGATTTCCACCAACGCGGGCATATGCCAAACGTGGATACCACCAGAAGCAACCGGCATTACCCCGGGTAAGGAAGCGTAGTCTTGGGTGAAGAAAATACCACGAGCGCGATCTTCTTCTACATAGTCTTCACGCATCAGGTCAACAAAACCCATCGTGATTCCGCGTTCACCTTCGAGTTTACCAACAACGGTTCCCGAGTGCAGGTGATCACCACCAGAGAGACGTAAGCACTTAGCTAAAACGCGGAAGTGGATACCATGATTTTTCTGACGGTCGATAACCGCGTGCATTGCCCGGTGAATGTGGAGCAGTAACCCTTTGTCGCGGCAGAATTTCGCCAGGGTGGTGTTAGCGGTGAAACCACCGGTGAGGTAGTCGTGCATGATGATGGGGGTTTTGATTTCGGCGGCGAATTCAGCCCGTTGCATCATCTGCTCGCAGGTAGGAGCGGTTACGTTGAGGTAATGTCCTTTAACTTCGTTGGTTTCTGCTTGGGATTTAACGATCGCCTCTTGGACAAAGAGGAAACGATCGCGCCAACGCATGAAGGGTTGAGAGTTAATATTTTCGTCGTCTTTGGTGAAGTCTAAACCACCGCGGAGACATTCATAAACGGCACGACCGTAGTTTTTAGCGGAAAGGCCGAGTTTGGGTTTGATGGTGCAACCGAGTAAGGGGCGACCGTATTTGTTTAATTTGTCCCGTTCAACGGTGATACCGTGGGGAGGACCTTGGAAGGTTTTGATTAAAGCGACGGGGAAACGGATATCTTCTAAACGGAGACCGCGCAGAGCTTTGAAACCGAAAACGTTACCAACGATCGAGGTGAGGATGTTGGTGACGGAACCTTCTTCAAATAGATCTAAAGGATAGGCAACGAAACAGAAGAACTGGTTATCTTCGTTGGGTACGGGTTCGATATCATAACAACGACCTTTATAGCGATCGAGGTCGGTTAAGTTATCGGTCCAAACGGTGGTCCAGGTACCTGTGGAAGATTCCGCCGCTACTGCCGCACCTGCTTCTTCAGGAGGAACTCCGGGTTGGGGTGTTACCCGGAAGCAAGCTAGTAGATCGGTATCTTTGGGGGTGTAGTCGGGGGTGTAGTAGGTCAGGCGGTAGTCTTTTACGCCGGCCTGGAAACCTTTGGATTTGGCTTGCACCATTGGGATTATTCCTCCATAAACTGCATGATTAGTCGCACCTGTAAAATCTCGCCGTCAACCGACATAGATTTTTCTTAAGCTCCTGTCCCCTGCTGCTAGGAGCGAAGTTAGGGAGCAATTTTCACTAATGTTTTTTTCAACTGATCATCTTAACACGAACTTTACCCTATTTTGATCATTTTTTTCTCTATCCCCAAAATTTTGATTGTTTTTTTTTCTCGAGGCGATTAGTTTCTTTAATCTCTCGTCATCTAACTTTGATAATCTATACAAAAACACAAAAAAATCAACAAAAATTTACCTGATTGACACACAGAAACTTCTGCTCATCAGGCTTTGAGCGATTAAAACTACTCTTTAATTGAGGAAGATTATCAATAATTACAACCTCAAAAAATGTCGGCAATCGCTAAAGATAAATTAGATTTTTAAGCAATTATACCCAGTACCTAGAGGACAGTTAGACAGCAGTGAACTCTAGATAAATTAGGTCTAATTACTCAGTAATTATTGTGGAGATTTTTGGCTTGTGAACGATTATTTTCCCCTTTAAGAATTAAGGTTATTGTTGCCATTAAAACGATGACGTTCTGGAAATAGCGTGACCAATAACTGATTGATATAGACCTTTCCGACCACCGATGCTTGATTCGGTCGGTTAGTAGTAGATGCTTGTTCTCTGGTTTCCGCAGGACTGGCCTCGGCGACCATTTCCTCGCCATCCCAAGGACTGGCCACGGTTTCGGCGACCATTTCCTCCACGGACGGCACTGGGGACACTTGACTGACTACGGGTTGCGGTTCCGGTAAAGGGGGTCTTTCCGGTTCCGATGGGGTCGCTGACACCTCGATGGTAATTTGACGGGAAGTATCTCCGATCAGGGAACCAGACGGCACGATCGACATCGCTGCCACAGAAGCATTAAAAATCGTTGTGGTTGACCCAATACAGGCATTTTCACCGATTTCACCCCGACCGACGACGAGAACACCTGTACCTAAAATTGCTCCCGCACCGATAGCAATAACACCCTGATAGGCGGTTAAAATTGTTCCCATACCCAGGCAAGCACCCGCACCGATAATTATTTGGCTATTGGGGGCTGCTCGGAGAATCACCCCCGGAGCCACGATCGCACTCTCATCAATGGTTACATCACCATTGACATAGAATTCCGAGCGGCTAATAGGTTGAACGGGGGGTAAGGACATAATTGACAGTTATTCAGTGATCAGTGATCAGTGATCGGGGGTTAGGGGGTAGGGGTTAGAGTTTCGGGTATTTTTCCCAGTCCGCCAACACCTAACACCTATCTCCCTTCACCGATCGCCGAGTCCTGAAATTAAGGGCGTTGAATAATCGATTCGAGAACACGGCGTTTCGCTTGGGAGTCAATCCCGATCAGACGAACGTATTCCCCTTGATGGTCGCGCAGACAGGTTTCTAAAGCGGCCACCACATCGGATTCGCGACTGCTATCGATCGGGGTGCAGCTTTGCCAAGAACTGGTTTTAAAACGACGTTTATCCGCGTGTTCAGCCCCGATTTTGTGACCTTGGTTCAATAAAGAGCGAATTTGAGTGATCGTTTCTGCGGTTAAGGTACTGGTTAAAGTGGCAGTACCGCCGCCAGAAGAACCAGAAGCATAGCTTTTGAAACTCGGTTCGGCAACGGTGGCGGTTTTACTGCTGCCATTACTACTCACCGAACCATCGGGACGCTGGATCACCGTTTCTAAAACCCGTTTTTTGGCTTTAGCATCGATACCGAGTAAGCGGACGTATTCGCCGCTATGTTCCCGTAAACAATCTTCCAAAGCAGTAATTACCTCGGATTCGCGATTGCTTTCGATCGGGGCGCAACTCTGCCAAGAACTGGTTTTAAACCGGCGTTTATCCGCGTGTTCGGTGCCGATTTTGTAGCCTTGGGCGAGCAGGGAACGAATTTGAGCGATCGTTTCCCCACTTAAGCTACCACTGCTGCTATAACTGGATCCGTTACTAGCGGGGGCGCTGTAGCTGCTGGCTTTGCCGCTGCCGTTACTAGCGGGGGCGCTGCCGGGGCGGTGAATAATCATTTCGACGACCCGTTTTTTCGCTTGCGGGTCGATCCCGATCAGGCGGACGTACTCATCGCTATTTTCAGTCACGATCGCTTCAATATCGCGAATGATGCCCGCTTCGCTCTTGGTTTCGATCGCAGGTCCGGTTAACCAAGAACTGGTTTTAAACCGGCGTTTATCCGCGTGTTCGGTGGCGATTTTCAGTCCTTGGGCCAGCAGGGAACGCACTTGTACGGACAGGTCGGAATGGCCGTTACCGTTGCCATGACCGCCGTGGACGGCGGTGGTGGTGCGGGCCGGTTCTCCCGGTGTGTCTTCGGGGCGTTGGATAATCATTTCCAGTATGCGCCGTTTAGCGGCGGGATCTACTCCGATCAGGCGGACGTATTCGCCTTGCAGGTCTCTCAGGGAGGCTTCTAGGGATTGGGATACCTGTTCTTCGCGGCCGCCGTCGATAAAGCCGGCACTTAACCAAGAACTGGTTTTAAAGCGGCGTTTGTCAGCGTATTCGATGCCGATCTTGTAGCCTTGGGAGAGGAGGGAGCGAACCTGCGCTCGAATGTTTGTATTTAAACTCATAGGTGTCACCGAATTTCTATATAGCGTCTCATTAGCGATGTTTATAGCGGCTGCCGGTGGAGGAGTCGCTGGGCTGTGGGCTTTGACCGGGACGCTGGGGGCGAGGTCGATATCGACAATGTGACGAGTGAAGGCTCGATCGATTTCTGTGACATCGGGTAAGCGATCAGCCTGCTGTTGGCTGGTGATCACGGAACCGGATGGCACGAATTTCCCGGCGGGGATTTCCACGTCTTGAACGAGGGCGTGCATCATGACGATGCAATCGGCACCAATGCGGGCATTAAAGACGGTGGAGCGAAAACCGATAAAACAGCGATCGCCCACATAGGCAGGCCCGTGAATGAGTGCCATGTGGGTGATACAGCTGCCCCGGCCGATCCACACCGAATATTCTCGGCCGTCATCTCCCACCACACGGCTTTTTTCTAAACCGTGGATGATTGCTCCGTCCTGAATTTTGCTGTCGTCGCCAATGTGAAAGGGGGTTCCTTCATCGGCGCGGATGGAAGTCCCCGGAGCAATCACCACTCGCGCCCCGATCTCGATAGCGCCACTGAGGTTAGAGAAGGTGTGGACTTTGGCACTCTCGTCTATGCGCGTTTCCTCTGGGGATTTGGTCCGCTTTTTCGGACTAGCCGCCGTTGTGCGGACGACCATAGTTAGTCTTCCTCCATACTGAATTTGGCTGGCTGGTTGTTACTTAACTGTGTTTGGGTTCTATCGATGTTTAACCGGATTGACGAAATTCGTCCCTCTTGCTGTAGAGGGTGCGATTTTCTACGGTTATAGTGTCAATAATCCCCACCACCATCGCGTCAAGGGGGCGATTGTTCTGTCCGTCTTCGATACGGGCGGCTCCTCCCCGGGACACTAGCACCCATTCATTAATCCCCGCTCCGACAATATCACCCGCTACTTCGTATTTAGGCAAAAGTTGCCCCTGTGCGTCGATGAATTGCAAAAGCAGAAGTTTCACTCCCGTCATACTGCGCGGTTTCAGGGAGCTAACGACGGTGCCGCAAACTTTGGCAATTTGCATGGAATTTGTTTACACTAAAAGTTAGTTGCGCTCTAGATTCGTCTTAAAGGTTGCGGGTTAACACTTTCACGAAACTGTTCCACGGCTTCTGTATAACGGATGGGAAGAACGTATTCGAGGTTTTCGTGGGGACGGGCGATGATGTGGGTCGAGAGGACTTGACCACCCTTAACACGATTAGATGCCGCTTCTGTCCCCGCCGATACGGAGGCCTGTACTTCCGAAACGTCCCCCCGGACGATGACGGTGACGCGACCACTACCAATTTTTTCGTAACCTACTAGGGTTACGCGGGCGGCTTTCACCATGGCATCAGCCGCCTCGACGACGGCCGGGAAACCCAAGGTTTCCACCATGCCCACTGCAATTGACATAATATTTTTGTCTCCTAATGGTTGGCTTTCTTCGACTCTATAGATGCTGACCCCGATCAACGGTGTTTAATAGCTGCGGAATTGCTCTACTTCTTCGGTGTAGCGAATGGGCAGCACGTATTCGAGGTTTTCGTGGGGACGAGCGATGATATGGGTAGATAGCACTTGTCCTCCGTTAACCCGGTTGGCGTTTTCCACTCCGGCAGCCACAGAAGCTTGCACTTCTGAAACGTCTCCCCGGACGATGACAGTGACGCGACCACTACCGATCTTTTCGTAACCCACTAGAGTCACCCTGGCGGCTTTGACCATGGCATCGGCCGCTTCCACAACGGCGGGAAATCCTAGGGTTTCAATCATTCCTACTGCAATTGGCATTTTTTTGTTCCTCGCTTGTCAAGCCAAACTAAACTATTAATTTTGTTAGCGTTATCAATTTTGTTTCAGTCAAATTCTTTCCTTGTTACTTTTCCTGCTCTAGCTCTGGTGGCAGTCGGGATCGTGGCAAGGTGGGTAAGACCATCCTGAATTTTATCTCGATCGTGACCGTTTTCATCCACTAATTTTATTTTCTAGGGCCGGTTGGTAAAAATTTGACGAGTCAGGCAAAATTATCAACCTAAAAAAAGCATAGGAAACTATGACACCTTTGACAATATAAAACATTATGATTATTTCTCATCTTCAGGTTAACGAAAGTTAATCATTCCTTGACTTCGCCCATCAGCCTCAGCAATTCTCAGGAGATTTACCGCTAAAACCTTTGCTATGAGCCGATTTCCGCTTTAAGTTTTCTCTTGGCGGCTTGCTTGTCTCTGCTGGATTTATTGGCAGATAAAAGCCTATTTTCCCTGATTTCGGCTTTTTTATAATTTTTTTATACTATATACGGCTGGGGTGGGGGAGTGGGGAGCCTTTTTCAGTGATCAGTAAACAGTGAACAGTAATCAGTGAACTGAAAACTCACATCTGATCACTGATCACTGATTCTAGCGATCGATCTCACCTTCGTAGGGTTGGACACCGATCGAGGGATAATTATCGTGGTTAGGACTGAAAACTTCTAACACTGCATGAGCTAACTTTTGGAAAAAGTCGGGACTCTCGTGCAAGGATTTGAGTGCCGCTTCTAATTCAGGAAGGGAGAAATCGAAGCCTTGCGAGCGAGCTATCTCTAGTAATTGCTGAGGATCTTGGGTTGAGCGCATTTTTTGACCCAATTCTTCGTTTTTAGCGGCTAAGGCGAAAAAGTCGAACACTTGATTTTTAGACATATAAATACTTTTCCTTTGATGATTAAAGGTGTGGCCTCGGCGGCGTGGAGGTTAAACTGCCTAGTATGGTTCATTTTTATCCTACCAGTCAGGAGATATCCTCAAAGCAAAAGTTTCGTTTTTCTTTGCTTGTATGGCTGAGTATGC
>NZ_JAPZQM010000026.1:0-1307 GCF_027530565.1 Microcystis sp. LE19-10.1B
TTTGGAATCAAGCGCGTAGCCAAGAAGAAATCCAAAAAGCGATGTATCAATCTCCCTTAGTTGATGATCTTGGCTTAGTTACTTATTTATCACTCAATGGCAGTGCCGAGGATCAAACAAGTTATAGCAATCATGGTATTCTTTATGGGACAACCTGGCAACTAGATAGTCTTCCCTCTAAACCGACCTCGATCCCTAAGTCAAAAACTCAGACTAGCAGTAAAGCTAGAAGGAGTGCGAAAAGGATAACAATGGTCAACGAAATTTTTAACTCCCTTGAAGAAGAAGAAGTGATTGAACAGGATGCTCCATCCGAAAATCAAGAACCTTCCCGGGAAGAGAATCCAGAATCAATTATAATTGCTGCAGAAGCTGCTCTTGCCAGCAATGAAATTGAGGAGATTAGTGAAACAGCAATTTCTCAACCAGATATCCTCACTTATTCAAACCAGAAAAAACGGTTAATTATTTGTTGTGATGGTTCTTGGGAAGACTCTGCCAGTGCTTACCCCACCAATGTGGTTAAATTCGCCGAATCTATTAAGTATATTGCCGAGGATCAAACCCCCCAAATCGTCTTTTTGTCAGGTTCTGGCACCCCCGAAGATAACGAATTTATTAAAAGTTTAGGCAATGAAACTTTTGGCTGGGGACTAGATCGAATGATTCAAGATGCCTATCGTTTTCTTGTCCTTAACTACAATCCCACAACCGAGGATGAAATTTATTTGTTAGGTTTTAGTCGAGGCGCATATATCGTTCGTTGTTTGGCTAGTTTTATCGATAAATGTGGAATCCTAAAACGCTCTAAGATTAAAGAAATTCCCCTGGCTTATCAACTCTATCGAGACCACACCGTTAGTTCTGATAGTGCCAAAGCTCAACAATTCCGTGCCGCTAATGCTAAAAAAATTGAGACAGAAAAGGAAGATTTTCAAGATCGTATTCCAGTCAAGATGTTAGGTTGTTGGGATACAGTTGGCAATTTTGGTATTCCTGATTTAACTCCTTGGTTTCCCCTGGCTAAGTTTTATCATAAAAAATATGAATTTAGTAATACAAAATTAAGTCCGATTATCCAGAATGCTTTTCATGCTGTTGCCATTGATGAAAAACGTAAAAACTTCCCTTCCACTCCGATCAAAGCCAATCCAGAAAATCCCGAACAAGTTGTCAAAGAAGTTTTATTTGTGGGTGAACATACCTGTCTAGGTGGTGGCAAAAAAGAATATCAAGGAATTTCCGATTACCCGTTACAATGGATGATTAATCAAGCCAAAAAATTGGGATTAGAGTTTGACTCAACC
>NZ_JAPZQM010000569.1:0-5473 GCF_027530565.1 Microcystis sp. LE19-10.1B
GAATACCATGATTGCTATAACTTGTTTGATCCTCGGCACTGCCATTGAGTGATAAATAAGTAACTAAGCCAAGATCATCAACTAAGGGAGATTGATACATCGCTTTTTGGATTTCTTCTTGGCTACGCGCTTGATTCCAAAGAGAAAGTTCGGCGAGACAACCTTGCCAATAATGGGAGAGATTAACAGCGGCTCCTAAGATGATTTTTTCGATCCCGGTTAAGGCACGGTTATGACCGTTGCCACAATGCCATATGATCCCGTTACGGTAGATTAACATTCGACCTGTGGTCGCATTTTTGACAAAGGCCCAATGAGTCCAATCACTATAATCCTTAAGCTTGACTTTTTTTTCAATTCGATCAAAACCTTCTTCATTTCCTGCGTCCCAAAAAATCGCAGGTTTCAGGGGATCGCCCCAAGGCAGGGTAATATGTAGAACGCGGTTATTTTCCTGATTAACAGCTTCTAAAAGAGTCGTTTCTGTGGCTAAATTATTTTCCCCTTTTGCCCAAAATGTCATGGTAATACTCTGATCGATGTCAAGAAATCCCTGGGATAGCTCCATATGATCATCGATGCCATTAAATTTTAGTACAGAGCGTTGTTCAGCCATTGGTTTTGTCACCGACCGGGGGAGAAAGAGGTAATCAGGGGTTCAGGGATTCTGACTAATAAGAGACTGATCTATCGGTCGTGATTTCCCAGAATGCTACTTCCTAGCTTAACACATTTTAGTTATCTAGCGATATAATTGAGAAGTTTTCACAAAATTTAGCTTCAATAGCCTCTCATCCCATATTATCGGTCAATTGTTGTTGGTAGAAACTGGTAGTTAAATTGCTGACATCGTTAGGCAGCTGTCGGGTTTGTCCAGGTTCTAGGGTCGATTCGAGGTCTGGCTATTGGCTGATTATATCAATCTTTTCCAGCCAGATTATATCAATCTTTTCCAGCCAGACAGCTTAAGGTGAGATTTTAAGCCACTTTAAGATTTGAGGATTTTTGTCATAACGATAGGTAAAACCATCGTTGGCTACGATCAAATTTCCGCGACTAGCTTTACTACGAACACTAGAGATCGATAAGTCGGTTAATAGTTTTATCTCTTGATGAGAAAGTCCCTCAAGAGACTGATGTGTTTCTGGGGATTCTGACTCATGATTAGTGGTAATATCAGGTTTTACAGAATTGCCATTAGGGGTCTTAGTAAACATTTCTCGCGCTTTCTTAAGGCGATAATTTTCAACAGTCAAGAGTTCCCAACTAGAGTCGGCCGAGAGTTCTAGAACCCATTGATGGTAATTAAAGAGACTTTCTCGATGACCGACACTAATAAAAGTTGTCTTACGAGCTTTTAATTGCTCATATAGAATCCTTTCGTTGACTAAATCTAGGGCGCTGGTTGCTTCATCTAAAATGATAAAACTGGGGGGATTAACTAAGAGCCTAGCAAAGGCTAGACGTTGTTGTTCTCCTAGGGAGAGAATGTTTTCCCAGGGTTTTTCAGAGTCAAATTCATCCACCCGACTTAGGGTATTTTGTAAATTGACTTGTTGTAATACTGCTTGAATTTCGGTATTAGTTATCTGACGATCGGTCTGAGGATAGAGCAATTGTTCCCGCAAGGTTCCCAGGATAATATAGGGACGTTGAGGTAAAAAGAGAATTTCTTCAAGGGGAGGCCGCATTAAACTTCCCGTACCAGAATTCCATAAACCCGCGATTGCTCGTAGGAGGGAACTTTTGCCGCGGCCACTAGGGCCAACAATTAGTAATCCTTCACCGGGTTGAACAGAAAGAGATAGATCTTCGACAATTACCTGCTCATAGTCGGGAGTTTGTAAAGTGACTTTCTCAAAGGCAAAATGATTTTCTTCGATAGTTTTGATCGTGCTGACATTCTCTGGTTGTTGAGTAACAGTTTCTAGGGCAGTCGAAAACTCATTTAAACGTTCAACATAACTAGAAAATCGTCCCGAAATGCCAAATTCAGTGATCAGGTCTCCCAAAGAAGTAGCGAATATATAACAGGCTGTGGAAGCTTGTTCCACCTGTCCATAATCGATCTCACCTCTAATATACAAAGGTCCCAGAATTAAGAAGGGAAATACTTGAATAGCGGCCTGATAGCCCCTAGCAAACAGTTCGTTCCCTCTTTCCCAATCAATTTTATTTCGAGTATCATCTAATACCTTTTTAAATCTTCGCTGAATGATATTTGATTCTTCTTTCTCCCCCCGAAAAAAGGCGATGGATTCAGCATGATTGCGAACGTGAGTTAACGCATAATTATAATCAGCTTTTGAAGCTAATTGCTTTTCATTGATCTTGATTAATTCTTGGTTTAAATAAAGGGCGATAAAATTACCGATGACTGTATAAATAAGTAGCGGAATAGCGATCCGCTGAGAAATCGTCCAGATCACTACTAAAAAGACAAGCATCTTCAGGCTTTTTTCTAGAAAAGATGAGAAAAAGCTAAGAGCATTACTGGTGATCGGTTCAATTTCTTGAGCAATGCGTTGATCAGGATTATCAATATCAGATTTGAAATTAATTTTATAATAGGCACGTTTATGGAAGTATTTAGTTAAAACCTGACCATTTAGCCATTCATACCAATGCAAAGCAATTTTTTTGGAAATATTTTTACTGTAACCGACTAGCAGTGTCACCAAGATCAGCCCAATCACATAGGCGATCAATTCCTGATTAAATTTGGCATAGTCTCCCTGTTGTACAATTGCGTCAATCAAGCGACGAATAGCAAAACTATTAAAAAGCGTTACGACTACTAAACCGAGGATTAGAAAAATTAGCAAAAATAGCATTCCCCAGCCACGAATCACCTCGGGAAAGCTTCTTGCGCCTGGTTCGGTCGGATACCAGTAAGGTTGAGTGATCGCCTTGACATCTTTCAAAAATTGGTTAAAAGAAGCAAGTGCATTTTTGTTTTCAGCAACTTGGGTTGACATATTTCCAAAAAAAAGGGGTTGACGCTATTGGTAGTCGGGCAGCAGATGAGCCTTTGCTAGTTTAACATTTTTGTCTCATATTTTTTCCAAGCAAGTAAATAAGTAGAGATCAGGGATAAATCGAGAGGATGACAAACGATTGAGCTATGAGCTAATCCCTCGATAGTTTGACAAGCATCGAACCGAGGCTTTGTCTGACTAATCATTTTAGCTGATTTTAAAATAATTGGGAAGCAAGAACTAACGGCTTTTTCTCCTCCCTGCTCAAAAAGGTAATTTTCAACCATCACTAACCAATTTTTATCGGATACCGGTTCAGTGGCATAACCACAGGCATTAATTAGTTCAAAAAGTCTCTGCCATGAAATTGATTCAGGATTAACTAAATGAAAGGTTTTTCCTAAAAGTTGCTTTTGCCTTGAGAGATAAACAATAGCTTTACTGGCATAGTCAATGGGAATAATATTAATATCCACATCAAAAGTGGGAAATTTTTCTAATTTAATACATATTTGAATAAACCGAAAAAAGAAATTATTGGATTTTCGATAAATTCCAGTTTTGCTGTCACCCATAATTCTTGTAGGTCGATAAATAGAGACGGGCAAACCTCTTTTTTGAGCTAGGTGTATTAATTCTTCAGCCACCCATTTGCTTTGTTTATAGCCCGTATTTAAACTGGGAGAAAATAGAGGAAAGTCCGTCTCTCTAATCGCTATATCTTGTCTATGAGCCTGACTAAAAAAAATGGCGACTGTCGAGATAAAATGAACTGGTTTAGTTTTTCTTAGTCCGGCTAACTTAAGAAGTTCTTGAGTTCCCAAAACATTAACCGCTTTCATTTGAGAGTAAGGGGTGATCGGGTCGTTTTCTGATCCGTTATGATAAATAACATCAATGTCGGTGGCTAATTGACAAAAATCTTTCTCAGAAAGACCTAACAATGGTTGAGCTAAATCGCCAACTATCGGGATAATACGATCATCAAAAGGTTCCTGCCAAAGTTGGTAAGATTGGAGGTTTTCTTTTAGTCGCTGTTTACCAGTTTCTAAAGTATGACAACGAATTAAACAATAGATATTAGCGGTGGTTTGACCGATCAGTTCCCGGAGCAAATAAGCCCCTAAAAATCCAGTAGCGCCAGTTAAAAAAATTGATTTTGGCTCGTCAATATCCTCCTTCAGAGGACTGTCAAAACTAATATCAGGATTGAGAATAGCTTCTGTTTTAAAATCTGGAATACATTCTTGATTGCTCATGCTTTGCTAGGACATATCTAATTTAATTTAGGGAGTGGACTTGCTTCAATCAAACTCTGCACAGGCATAGTATCAATAATTTTATCTATTTGAAATCCAGCGCTTGTTAATAGGACTTTTAATTCATTTTCTGAGCGAATTTTTCCTGAATGAAGCATCCATAACTGTAGATCAGCTAAATTATCTCTCCAATAAATTTTGCGGATAATTCTTTCTGCAATTAATAATCGAGATGTGGAAGGCATATACTGGCGACAGTTTTTGAGAATATCAACCACTTGTTGATCATTCCAACTGAGCAAAACTTGCTTGAGTAAATAAACATCGGCTACGACGGGAACCGATTCAAAAAAATCTCCACTTATCAACTCACAGCGTTCGCTTACCCCTTCCTGTTTCAATAAATTTTTGGCTTTTTCAAGGGAGTATGGCTGTTCAAAAAGTATCCCTTTTATTTGAGGGTAACGTTTTAAGATAGCAGCAATCAGTTTTCCCTGACCGCCACCAATATCTGCCAATACTTCTACGGAGGAAAAATCATAAGCTTCTAATATTTTGGCTATTTGGAATGTGGTTATATCATTCATTGATTGATCATAAACTTTATTTTGGCTAGGATTCTCTCGATGGTACTCCTCAATATCAAGACCATACATGGCTTTAAAAGCTCCTTCACCAGTCGTTAAACTTTGGGTAAAATTGCCCCAACAAGCATAACTTTCTTCTATCTCGGTAATTAGCCAGTTGCGTAAAGTTCCCACTTGATCATCCCTTAGATAAGCCGCTAAGGGAGTATTTTGAAAATAATCCGGTTGATTTTCTTGCAAAATTCCTAAACTGACCAAAGTTCGTAAAAGACGATAGAGAGAATCAGCATGAGTGTTAGTTTCCGTCGCTAATTCTTGATAGTGTTTTGAGCCATCTCCTAACAAATCAAGAATCCCTAATCTCACAGCAGCATAAACACATTGACTGATCTGAAACCCCCTAATCATCAGTAAAACGGTGTCTCTAGGAGATATTTGATTTGGGTTTTCTCTGGGAAGATTAAACATAATTTAATGACCTTTTTGATTGAGCTTACGGATTCCCTAAAAAAAGGGTTCTTCGTTACTTGGTATGGTTCGATAGGGGGGCATAAATCGACTAAATCCTTATCTGGCAAGAGACTTAATTGATTAGTTCGCTCTAGAGCAAAAACAATTGACAAAAATCGCTAAATGCCTTTCTCTATAA
>NZ_JAPZQM010000710.1:0-16419 GCF_027530565.1 Microcystis sp. LE19-10.1B
ACAAGATGACGGCGATCACAATAATTTTATTTTCTTAGCCAATTGATTAAAAGATTTTTAATGCGTATTAGTCTTTCTGGTGAGATAGTTCCTAAACGTGCATTGATTACAGATGATTCGACACTTGTTAATCGTCCTAGCCGAATTAAAGAAGCCACTTTAAGTCCAGTAGTAATATAGTCAGAATCTGAGGTATTAATAATTTCATCAAATCCTAGAGTAGCTTGATGAAGACGAGAAGAAATTAAAGCAAGTAATAAATCACGATGGCGACTTGGTGAAATAGCAATAATTAAAGCTGGACGCAGTTTTCCTGATTTCAAGTCTGCTTGAGGAAAACGAATTAGAACAATATCACCTAGTTTCATGGTTGATAAATTTCTTGAGCATCTGCTAGGGAATATTCAATTTCATCTCCTTCTTTGAAAAATTGCTCTAATGAAAATTTTTGCCAGTCTTCATCTTGCCAATTAGTATATTCTGAAATGTTGTTTGGCTCAGGGGAAATTAATCGGGTAAAGTTGGCAATTTTTTCAACAATGTCATCAGGTAATCGGTCAATCTGTTGGTGAAGTTCTTGACGAATTGTAGCAGACATAAGTTAAATTATTTGATTAAGGTGTAGAATGGATATTATTGATTATAACTCAGATATTGGGTGGTAATTTGGGAAAAAGTAATGTTGGGTTTCTACAAGAGCAGCGATCTGCTACGCAGTGCCTTCGGCATCGCACTCCTCATCCCCAAAAAGCGATCGCACTTGGCGTTCCTATCCCAAGCAGTGACAATTTTAAAGTTTAATCAACAAGATGACAGCGATCGCACTACAAGATCGGCATCTGTGATTGATGTACGGCGAAACTCATTTAATTCTTGTTGAGATAGGGGGAGACAGTCCGAATCTGCTTCGGCTGCTTTGTCAATTTCTTCCTCAGTCATTGCTTCAACTTTTTCCCAATCTGTCTTACCATGACTAACATTTTCGGGATCAAGTCTGACTCTGGTAATATTGTCGTCGTTCATTTTTATTGGCTCTCCTTGCTGAAATAATGCGGTATCTGCCGTTTCTTTTGGTATAGACGACCAATAAAACTACTTGATTAACTATACCGATTACTTGAATTCTAGTTTCATTATAATCACGTTTATCTTCTCTTTCCAGACAGTTGGGATCTAGAAAAATGTTTTTTGCATCTTCAAAATCAATTTTATGCTTGATCAAGTTGGCAGCAGCTTTATTATTGTCCCATTCTATCTCCATTTTATCGAGATTTTGTATCTAGTTCATAATATTTTGGATTATACATGATCGCCCTTTCCCATCATCAAAAAGCGATCACCAACTCCGAAACCTTGCTAACATAATAAAAAATCATATTCAATAAACCTCATCGTGAGTTCCAATATCAATTAGGTTGATCTCTTCTTCTTGGGTTTCAGGGTTTGATTCAAAATTGAAAATAATTCGACAATCATATTCAACAGAAAAAGCCCAAGCACCTGACAATTTCCCCTTTAGTTTATGGCTGCGTAATATTGGATTATAGAGATCGTCAGCGAGTAGTCTCAATTTGGCTTCTATTTTTGATTTTAAGTCGGGTTGTCGTTTAATCCTTGTTTTGAAAGCGCGTTTAAATGATTGGCTAAAAACCAAGTTAATCATTGTTTAGTTCGGCAATAATGGAATCAACATCTCCTCGAAAAACATTACCATTTTGATAGTCTTGTCGAGCTTGAGAAATATTTTGAGCAATTTGTTCTCGTCTTTTTTCGATTTGCCGATGTTTAACAATATTGATCAAGTCATCTTGTTCATCAAAAGAGAGATAGTCAATCATTTCTAAGATTTGACTAAATTGCATTGTTGGCGGCATTGTTACTTTCCCCTTTTTCAATACAGACTTTTATTTTACTCTGCTTGGGCAATAATGACATCCGCGATCGCGGATCGATGACAACTTTCCAACTCACAAAGAGAGATCGCCCCTCTTCATTCCCAAAAAGCGATCGCCCTTGGCGTTCCTATCCCAAGCAATGACAATTTCAGAGTTTAATCAAGAAGATAACAGCGATCGCACTGCATCAATGTGCATGGTGCGTTCCCAAAAATCGATCGCTGGAGCAGTAGGACTTGCATTAGGGAACGCACCCTACGGCGATAGCGATCGCCTCTCCTTATCCCCAAAAAGCGATCGCCCTTGGCGTTCCCATCCCAAGCAATGACAATTTTAAAGTTTAATCAACAAGATGACAGCGATCGCACTACAAGATCGGCAATCATAGTTCAATTCCATTGATCCAAATTTCATACTCGCTTATATCAACTTCATCATTCCAAACGATTCCGCTACCTGATGGATCAAGTTGAAAGTTTTTAAAGAAAGCATAGTTTTTAAGGGAAGAAAACATCGTTTTTTCTAGTAGATTTTCACAGTTATATTTTCTAGCTTGATGATTAGAAAAATGCACCAATAGAGTATAATTTTCAATGATTTCGGCTGATGTTATTTTGGGATAAAGCATTGTTTTATTTCAAAGGTGGTAATTTATTAAATTCTTGAGTGTTCCACATTTTCAATAATTCTGATTGATAGATTGTTGCCCATTCTACAACCATTTTTGTGGCTCTATTAGGTAAGTCTCCTTCAATGATTTCTAAGGTTTCCAGATTAAATAGGGCGTTATATTCTCCATAAATCGCATGAAAATGGGGAGGTGGATGATCGGCAAAAAAGATTTTAATGATAATTCCATAAAATCGAGTAATTTCTGGCATAAATCTATTTTTATAAGTCTTGCTTTATGACAAAAATATTATAACAAAGCTTGTTGGGTTTTGTTACCTCGACCTAAACGACAAGATCAGCAATCGCACTCCTCATCCCCAAAAAGCGATCGCCAGTGACGTTCCTATCCCAAGCAATGGCAGTTTTAAAGTTTAATCAAGAAGATTACGGCGATCGCACTACGTTCTTCGGCATCCCACTGACAGCTGCCATCAATGTGCATGGTGCGTTCCCAAAAATCGATCGCTGGAGTAGCAGGACTTGCATTAGGGAACGCACCCTAGGACTGAGTTATACATTGTTTTTCTTTGTCAGTTAAATCAATATATTCAGTTTGTATTCGTTTATTCTTGATTAGTATTCTAAAATAAGGACATTTCCCATTTACTGATAAATCTTTATCATCATTCCCTTTCCTGAATTTAATTATTTCAAATTGGTCGGGATTGAATTTATGTAAAAATGTTATTGGTACACCCATAACCCCCTTGAAGTCTAGGGGAATGTCTTGAGTTTTATTGACATTAATTCCATCATAATTGTCATATTTTGGATATTCAGCTTCATTGCCAAAATATCTTTTTGTGAGAGCCATATCTTCCTGTCGTTTTGATGTGTCTAAGTTGGTTAACCATAAACAATTATTTGGAGAAACTATTCTATTTCCAGAATTGTCAATACGAGCTTCTGTTCCATAAAGTTCATATTGTTCGGGAACAATGAAACCAGAAATACCTCTACCAAGATTTATTCCTAACCAGGCTTTGTTTTCTTTAATTAGTTTGAAAATTTCTTTATAGGTTATTGCATTAATATTGCCAATTATCAAAAACTTTTTATCGTATTTAACTAATTGAGCTACATATTCTCTGAATAAGGAAAATGGGGGATTAGTCACAACAACATCGGACTTTTTTAATAGTTCAATACTTTCAGGACTACGAAAATCTCCATCCCCATTAAAGTAAACAATGTCAGGGGAAATAGGTTTATTTTTTTCTCTCTCTGTACCTGTATATTCAAAGAAAAAACCCTTTTCATCTTCTTCTGTATTAAATAAATCTCTCACTTGTTCTCGATAACAAGATGTTATTATTTTTTTTAGACCTAACTTTTTGAAGTTTGCAGCAAAATACTTAAAAAAGTTACTAATTCGGGGGTCATCGCAATTGCAATAAACTACTTTATTTTCAAAATGACTTTTATAATGTTGCAACTCGCTTTCTATATCTGAAAGTTGTGTATAAAACTCGTCACTTTTTAATTTTTTAGCATTTTGCAATAATTTATTTGTCGCATTTCTTACCATGTTCAACCTTTTTTGATTTAAAAATGTTTTGTTTTTAGTTATTTACTTTTGGTTATCTGATTAAATATTTCACTGCCTAATACTTGAAGAGAGGTTTTAGAAATTTCAAGCATAATATCAAACATTTTTTTGATATCCCATTTTTCTCCATTCCCTTGTGTGTATATAGAAGTTGCTTGAAGCATTATGGTTTTATCTTTATGTTTGACAAACTTATTCTTACACAAATTGGTATTAATTGGCATTCCATAATTTGCAGAAGTTAATCGATCTAATCTATTTAACGTTCCTGAATTATATTCGAGCGTTACAACCCTTCCATCGGGTGTTTTAATTGAAATATTTTCTGTTAAAAAATTTGAGCCTTCAAGAAATAAGACATAAGGAAAATGAGATTCAGATAACATCAAATTAGCGATTTCAGATATGTTTTTATGCGACCTTTCTATTGCATTACCAGCAGCCATCAAGTCTTGATTATTATTCTTACCTACCAGTTTACCGTTTTTGATATTTTCAATGTCTTTTCCTTGACGTTTAGCTTCCGAGACTAAAACGATTCTCCAATTACCGTTATCGTCTTTTACTTCTATTATTCCACCATCAGGTCTAATACTTGAATCTGATACAAAAAGGGTTTGCCCTAATTCTGGGTCAACTTTCTTTAATGCTTCGTTTATTTCTTCTTTTTTTATACTTCTTTTGTATTGAAAAGATAATTGAGGAAACTCCTTTTTAAGTTGGTCAATAACAAGATGTGAAATTTCTCCAACTATTGTTTCGTGTGATTTTGCTTCAGCCCCAAATATACCAGCTACACCTTTAGACTCTTTATGTTGATTCGTTAATCTTTTCGATTGATTTTTTTTAGACATAATGTATCTTTTCCTTACTTAAACTTTCTGCTTTCTGCTACGGGTAATGTATGTATAACTACATATTATACAGAAACTTTCTGTCTAACACTCTCCAGAGTAACGATAGGTGGAAACTTTCGGCATATTCCCCCATTTTAGCGCAATCGCCCGAACTTTTCCCCATATCATACCCAAGAGCTTATTAGCCAGATTAAACAACCTCTTTTAAGTGGATTCCTAACAACAAGCTCAAATAAAATAGACTTTTCGGGAAGTGTAGCACTAAGTCTTCAATCCACCCCACAATTACCTAATTTGGCTCTTCGGGACTTGGTATGGTTCGATAGGGGGGCATAAATCGACTCAATCCTTATCTGGTAAGAGACTTAATTGATTAGTTCGCTCTAGATCAAAAATAATTGACAAAAATCGCTAAATGCCTTTCTATATAAGGGTTCCATCCCTTATAACCCCCGTCCATTGCATAACAATTACCGAAGAGCCCTTTTTGATTGCCAAAAAGTCTAAAACTATTATCCCACAAGGTTTTTAGCTCTATGCAGCCAACCCTATTTATTGGTGTACTTGCAAATGAAGGACATAATGACCTAAAATCAGGTTATCTGACCATAATTCGTACTCTAGACGCAAATATTCGGGGAAATTATTCCCCTCTAATTTGAGACTACGGGTATAGTTGCGGAGGCGAAAAGCGTAACCCGGTTGAGGACTTTCGGCATTTAACCAGTAGCGACTGACACCAAAAACCCCTTGCTCCCAAAAATGACGATAGGCGAATCTTCCCTGGCCCTGCATGGTCATAATTACCCGATTAGCTGAAATTTCTAGCCAAATTAATTTATTTTGCTTATTTTCGGGTTTAAGTGTCTCTATTTCTGCGAGAGCGACTGGGGGTTGATTGAGGAGAAGATGAAACCGGTGGCGATCCTTTTGGTAGAGGGTAGCGGCAGTGTCTAAAGTGGATAGAATGGGTAGATCTGTCGAGAGCAGACAGAAGGAAACGGGACGGCGGTGATGAGCAAGCATAGACTAGACTTAATGGTGTCCTTATCTCCACAATAGTGGATTCTCTGCCCACCGCTACCGGCACCGGAAATTTTTTTGAGAAAAAATCCAGAAAGCACTTGCATTATTGACAGACTTATGATTATAATTATTAATTGTGAGTAGCCTTCCTCGGTAGCTCAGTGGTAGAGCGGTCGGCTGTTAACCGATTGGTCGTAGGTTCGAATCCCACCCGGGGAGTTAATCAAAAATAGCAGCAATAAGAGAGTATTGCTGCTATTTTAGATGTTTTTAAGTAAGCTGTTGACTATCTAAATTACTCGTTGAGACTGTCTATGAGATGGGAGCGGGGTTGGGGAAATGGGGAATTTCAACTAAAACCCCAAAACCCTAAAACCCCAACACCTAACCCCACCAACAAACTTTTTGCCGCAAACCCTATCTAAATTACTCGTTGAGACTGTCTATGAGATGGGAGCGGGGGTTGGGGAAATGGGGAATTTCAACTAAAACCCCAAAACCCTAAAACCCCAACACCTAAAACCTATCTCCTATCTCCTGACTCCTATCTCCTGACTCCTACCCCCAGGAAAAACTTTTTCAGCAGACCCTAGAGAATTTCAGCGATCGCATTTTCTGGGCCGACTAGAGAAATGTAAGGATTTTGAAAATATTTACTGGCTACCGATCGCGCTTGTTCGGGAGTAATCTGATTAATAGAATCCAGGAAAGTGCGATCGAATTCAATCCCCAAACCTAAGCTTTCATACCAACCGTATAATTGAGCGATTTCGGCGTTAGTTTGTTTACCGAGAGCATATTGACCCAATAACTTATTTTTAGCTGACTGTAACTCCTCCTCACTCAAAGTTACTTTATATAACCTTTCTGCTTCCTGACGCAATCCCGACAGAGCCATGGCTGTGTTTTGGGGTGCAGTTCCCATATAAATGACAAATTGGGAAGAATCGAGACGGGTGGGATAAAAAGCAGAAACATCGTAGGCTAATCCCCGTTTTTCTCGCAATTCCACGAATAAACGACTAGATAACCCATTCCCCAGATAGGTACTCAATAATTTTAAAACGGCATAATCATCCTCTTGCACAGAAGAGCCGGGGTATCCTAACATAACGATCGCCTGTTGACTAGCTTGGACGGTAGTTAAACAGGTGGGCTGAAAATCAAAAGCGGCTGGGGGTAAACTAGATAAAGGAAGATCGGGAATTGACCAACTGCCAAAAATTTCCGTCACTGCTTTTACTGCTTGCTCTAGGGTAATACGGCCAGAAAGACTAATTACCAAGTTATCGGGACGGAAAAAGCGACTATGATAGGCCTGCATATCCTCCCGTTGCAATTGCGAAACCGTTGCCTCCGTACCCAATAAAGACATACCATAGGGATGATCGGGGTACATAGCTGCGCGTAATTGATTAAAAGCCACATTAAAAGGCTGTTCCAATTGAGAGCGAATGCTTTGACGGGTGAGATTTTTCTCTAATTCGATTTCTGGGGGGGGGAAACTGGGAAAACGAATAATTTCCGCTGCTAGACGCAATATATCTAAAAAATCCTTGGTAACAGTCTTTAAACTAACCACAAAATAATCAGTCCCCGTGTCTGCACTTAAACCGGCCCCCGTGGACTCAATGCGATCAGCAATTTCTAGGGAAGATAACTTTTCTGTACCTTTGGTGAGCAGCACTGCTAACAGACGAAATAAACCCGCTTTTTCGGTTTTTTCCCAACGAGTACCCGCATTTTTGAGAAAAATCCTCCCCGCAACTAACTCCACGGCCGTATTTTCCACCACTAAAAGGGTGATGCCATTTTCTAAGGTTAAGCGGTGAATGGGGGAAGCGGACATCGTTTATTCACAGGGTTGCATTACTGTAATAGCATATCGCTCCGGGGAGAGATACTGACGAGCGAGACGCTGGAGATCTGACGGTTGCAAACTTTGGATAACTTGGGGATAGATCGTTGCTAGGTCGGCAGCTCTCAGGGTTTGATAATATCCATAGAGTCCCGCTAATTGGCCCGGGGTTTCTGTGGAGAAAATATAATCGTTAGCTAATAACTGTTGAGTGCGGTGTAATTCTGCGGGGGTGACGGGATCATCGTGCAGATGTTGGATATGTTCACAGATAATAGCTTCAATTGCCGCGGTTTGTGAGCTAGATAGCCAAGCGCCGATGGTAAAGAGACTGGAATCTCGTTGCAGGGAAAAATTACTGTTAATATCGAGGACGATTTGCGCTTCTTCCCGCAGCTGTCGCACTAACCGCGAACAGCGTCCCCCAGCAAGAATTACCGATAGCAAGTCTAATCCAAAGGCATCCTCTAGGCGATCGCATCCCGGTCCCATCCATCCCATCAAGAGGCGACAATGTTCTAAGTGGGGTAAATATACTTGGGAACGACGAATTTCGATCAGGGGGGGTTCGGCAGCCACTAGATGGGTAGGGGATTCCGAGGGGACGGGAAATTCCCGAAAAGATTGCCGGATAATTTCTAAAGCTGGTTGGGGTTCAATTCCCCCGATAATCGCCACACACATATTTTCTGGTTGATAATAGGTGCGATGGAAACAGCGCATTTGATTGGGGGTTAATTGCTCTAAACAGGGTTGATCGCCTAGAATAGAGCGTCCGTAGGGATGGTTTTGATAGATACTTCCGCAGAGGGTTTGGTAGGCAATCCAATCGGGATCATCATAACAGGCCCGTAATTCTTCTAAAACTACATCTTTTTCCCGATAGAATTCCTCATCGTCAATCTCAGCATGGAGGAGAATTTCGGCCAGATGGGGTAGGGTATGTTCAATTTGGTCCACACTGGTGGTGAGATAGAAGTGTGCGTAATCGTGACTGGTGGCAGCGTTGGTCATGCCGCCACAATTTTCGATTAAATAGTCAAAGAGTCCGGGGGGGAGTTTTTTCGTCCCCTTAAAGATCATGTGTTCGAGAAAATGGGCCATACCTAACCATGGGTCGGGTTCAGCGATCGCACCTGCTTTCACCCACACATCCACCACCACCACAGGAGTCACGGGTAAATACTGATGAATTACGGTTAAGCCGTGATTTAATTGCCATACCTGAGCGGGAAAAGAACTCGTTTGACACTGTGCTATCGACTTGATCAATGTCCGTTAACCAGATTTTTTGTTAAATTCTATACATATGTTATCTTATCTCTTGCCTGCTCAACCATTAAAAAACTTTTGTCATGATTTCTAGACAATTCTCCCAAATATCAGCCTTATCGGTGATCAGTGATCAGTTATCAGATGTGGTTCTTCGGTTCACTGATTACTGATTGCTGTTTACCGCTCCCTAATTACTGATTACTGATGACTGTTTACCGATAACTGAAAAACCCCCTATGACAGACAATAGAGATAACTTCAACGAAACTTATAATGCACTAATTGATCGCATTGTCAATCTAACTTTAGAAGGAAAAATTAGGGCTAAGTCACAGGTTTATAACCTTTTAGCCGAGGCAGTAAAAAATGGGACAGGAGAAATTTTTGAGCGTTGTTTAACCGAAAAAATAATCGTTACTCGCTCACAGTTAGAAACAAAAATTAAAGCCACTAGGGTTTTGCGGGCCTTGGAAACGATCGAAAGTGAATGGGAAAAATATCAAAAAACCAATCAGCAAAATTCTCTCACTGCAGCGGCGATCGATAATCTGGTAAAAATCGATCGAGAGGATCGTTTACTGACTTTAGTAAATTTAATTGATCCCAATCAAAATAATGCTTTAACCCTAGAACAATTGCAACAGTTAGCCAAGCATTTACAGACAGTTGCTCAGCAGCGGGGAGAAGCGGATTTATGGCAAATTGCCACGGGGATTAATCTGGGGTTAAATACTTGGTCAAATTTATCGAGTTATCTCACCAGTTGGCTCTACGAACAAAATCGCAATCTTGGTTTTACTAATGATAATGAGCGAGTGACTCCTTGGCAAATTTGGGCAAGTAAAGTTAATCCCTCTTGGTTAAAACGAGTATTAGAAAGTTTAGCTAATCAACAAGCTTTTGATACTCTCACTCAGGATTTAACTTTAACCGATTGGGTAGAAACTGCTATTGTTTTTCAATATATCCAAAGAGGACTAATTAACTTTTTTGATCAGCGCATCTATAGCGAAAAATTAGGAGCCAAATTATCCATTTCTACCTTTCTCACCTTTGCTTTAATTTGGTCGCTGTTAACCAATAGTTTCGAGCAAGTTAGTAAAAATTCCCTCTATAGTCGGGGCTGTTTTCAGATGGCTTTACAAATTCTGAGAACCTTTGCTCAACGGGATTATTTTCCTTTATATGGAGGAATTTTTGCCTCCTTTTCTGGCAGTTATCTCAAGGAGGCCTTAGACTATTTATCAATTCCTCTGCGTTATGTGGAAGGCACGGGAGAAAAGGCGAGAATTTTAACTTTAATTGCCTATTCTAATCGCATTCGCGGCGACTATCCACAGGCCAGAGAATGTCATCAACAAGCTTTAGAAATTGCCCGTCAACAACAGGATTATGCTTGTGAAATAGCTAATTTAAACCATTTATCCCGTCTCAATGCTATCCAGAAAAACTATGCAGAAGCGATTAATTTAAGTCAGAGAGCTTTAATTTTAAGTCGTCAACAGGGTAATAGTTTAGGACAGGCTAACGCTTTAGCTAATTTGGGTTATAGTCAGGTACAGGAAGCGCAACAGTTAGAGAGATACGATCCCGAAATTTATCAAAGTTCGATCGAGTATTTACAGCAGGGATTAAAGTTAGCGGAAAGTCTCCAAGATTGGCAGAGTAAATCCCTTTGTTGTAGCAGTTTAGGTCTAGCATATCTTATCCTTGAAAGAACCCAAGAAGCGATTAATATTCTCCTGCAAGGATTGGAATCGGCCAAATACTACGGGGATGTATATCTGCAAGGTTTATTACTAACTTATTTAGGCGAAGCTTACTATCAAGATAAGAATTTTGAACAGGCAATTTATATGGGTTCTCTAGGAATGTATTGGCTGCACGAAATCGGTGCAGCAGAATGGCGACAAGCTGCTAGTCTATTAACGGTTATTCGCGGCAAAAATATCGCAGCTTTTGAACAAACTTTCAGTCTGGAACGTTCCTCCCTGATTAAATCAATTGGACTGGAAGGCTACCAATATATCTCAGAAATTCTCAGCAAATATCAACAGGGTAATTAGTGAATACACAGCCTAAATTATTAATTAATCTCTCGGTACTTTTTCCCCAACCCACGGGAATCAGTACCTACATTCTTAACCTCTTACCCTACCTGAAAAATTTAGAACCAACCCTACTAACAACTAATAGCTATCCCGACTTTAACTGTTATTCTATCCCCAAGGGTCTCGCCCCCGATCGAGGAGCGAAAGGTCATTTAAAACGCTTACTCTGGACTCAGTTTCGGTTATCGTCAATTTACCGACAATTAAAGGCCAATTTACTCTTTTCTCCCCTTCCAGAAGCGCCGATAAATTCTCCCTGTCGCTTTGTCGTCATGGTACACGATTTAATTCCCCTGCGGTTTCCCAGTTTTACCTCCCCCTTAACTCACTATTTCCGTTATTATGTGCCGCAGGTATTACAACAGGCAAAACATATTATCTGTAACTCTCAGGCAACGGCCAAAGATATCACTGAATATTATCAAATTCCCGCCGATAAAATTACTTCTATTCCCCTAGCCTACGATCATCATCACTTTCGCCCTATTCAAGATAATAAGCCAGAGCATCCCTATTTTCTCTATCTCGGTCGTCCCAATCCCTATAAAAATTTACCGCGTTTAATCGCCGCTTTTGCCCAACTGCCCCCAGATTTAAGCGATTATCGTCTTTGGATTGCCGGCAGCTTTGATCGCCGTTATACCCCCAATTTACAACAACAAGCGCAAGAATTAGCCGTCAGCGATCGCATTAAATTTCTCGACTATATCCCCTACGATCACCTACCCAAAGTTATCAGTCAAGCCACTGCTTTAGTCTTCCCCAGTCTCTGGGAAGGCTTCGGATTGCCCGTTTTAGAGGCTATGGCCTGCGGTACACCCGTCATTACCTCAAATTTGTCATCTTTGCCCGAAGTCACGGCAACAGCGGCAATTTTAATCGATCCCTATCGAGTCGAGGCCCTAGCCGATGCCCTGAAAATTATCGCTCAAGATCGACAATTACACTCAAAATTAAGTCATCTAGGCAAAAAACGGGCCGATGAGTTTAGTTGGCAAAAAACTGGTCTAGCTACGGCCGCAATCTTAAATCAATATCTAGGGTGTGCTTAACTGACAGGGTTTCCCGTACAGATGAAATATAACCTGATCGGTCATCGTCGGAAAAAGAAAAATAATTTGACAGATCGGCAGTATTTGCTGTACGATGGATGATCGTGACCTCAATTGGAGAGATGGCCGAGCGGTTGAAGGCGCAGCACTGGAAATGCTGTTTAGGGGTAACTTTAACGAGGGTTCGAATCCCTCTCTCTCCGTCCCCAAAGCACCTCATAGGTAGGGTTTGCGGCAAAAAGTAAAAAGTAGGGTGCGTTAGACGGCAAAAATTGCTGCTTTGACTTGAAGGTGACAATCCGTCGTAACGCACCACCTATAGCTGACTCTCAAAGCTACTTTTGGCTGATTGACGCAGCAAATATCTAGAGTGGACCCCCCATCTAATTCCCCATCGGTAAACCATCTTTACACTTAGCCAACCAGTCCAATAAACTATCTAACTGCTGTGATGGTTTTACCAATCCTAAACCCCTAACCGTCACCTGTTTGGGACTATAAACAAAGCGTGATTGTATATGTTGGGGTAGGTGTTCTTGTAATAATTTCCACGCTGGTTCCTCCATGGGAGTTTCTAGGATAATATGCTGTTTTCCGTCGGGTTTAATTCGCGAAAAACCGAGGGACTTAGCCAGATGTTTTAACTCGATTACCTTAAATAATTGTGCCACCGGTGAAGGAATCGCTCCGTATCTATCCACTAAATCCGCAGCAATTTGTCCTAAATTTTTCTGAGAATTGGCAGTAGCGATCGCCCGATAGACATCCATTTTCTGCTCTGGATCGGATATATAATCGTTAGGAATAAATGCCGTTAATTTCAGATCGATTTGGGTATCCTCCACTTGAGGAATTTCTTGACCTTGAATTTCCCGCAAAGCTTCCTGTAACATTTCCATATATAGATCAAAACCGATCGCTTCCATTTGTCCCGATTGTTCCGCACCTAATAAGTTACCCGCACCGCGAATTTCCAGATCCCTAGTCGCTAATTGATACCCCGATCCTAACTGGGTAAATTCTTGAATTGCCTTTAATCTTTCCCGAGCGGTTTCTGTTAGTTCTGCCTTGGCCGGATAAAGTAACCACGCGTGCGCTTGTACTCCCGATCGCCCCACCCGTCCCCGCAGTTGATAGAGTTGCGCTAAACCGAATTTTTGGGCATCTTCAATGATAATCGTGTTAACTCTGGGAATATCTAACCCCGACTCCACAATAGTCGTACAGACTAAGATATCCGCTTCCCCATTATTAAAAGCTAACATGGTGGTCTCTAATTCAGCCTCATCCATACGACCGTGGCCGATGGCAATTCTAGCACCCGGAATCATCCCTTGAATTGCTGCCGCTTTTTCTTCAATTCCCTCGATTCTTGGTACTACATAAAAAATCTGTCCCCCCCGATCCAATTCATTGCGAATTGCCGTTCTAATCGCATCAGAATTATAACTAGAAAGGTGGGTTTGGATGGGACGACGAGAGGGGGGAGGTGTGGTAATTAAACTCATTTCTCGCACCCCAGAAAGGGACATATAAAGAGTCCGGGGAATCGGTGTCGCACTCAAGGTTAACACATCAATATTACTTTTAAAAGCCTTAATTTTCTCCTTTTGATTGACCCCAAAACGCTGTTCTTCATCAATTACCAATAACCCTAAATCTTTAAACTCCACCGCTTTACTCAATAACAACTGCGTCCCCACTACTATATCCAATTCCCCCGTTTTCAAGCGCTGGACGATATCTTTTTTCTCGGAATTGGTGCGAAAACGATTTAATAAACCCACATTAATGGGATAGGGAGCAAAACGTTCTTTCAGGGTGTGATAATGTTGTTGGGTTAAAATCGTTGTTGGTGCTAATAAAGCCACCTGTTTATGACCCGTGGTGACAGCTTTAAAAATAGCACGAATCGCCACTTCTGTCTTACCAAAACCCACATCCCCACAGACTAATCGATCCATCGGGCGATCGCTTTCTAAATCCCGTTTCACATCCTGTATCGCTTTCAGTTGATCAGCAGTGGGTTGGTAGGGAAAAGAATCCTCTAACTCCCGCTGCCAGGGATTATCCATCGGATAGGCAAAACCCGATTTTTGGGCGCGTTGGGCGTAAATATTGATTAAATCAACCGCTAACTTCTTAACTGACTTCCTGACGCGGGCTTTCGTCGCTTCCCACGCTTTGCCAGAGATTTTATGTAATTCAGGCTCTTGACTACCTGTATGACGATAACGGGAGAGATTATCAACAGAATCGGCAGGAACCCGCAATAATCCATCGGCATACTTAATAACTAGATAATCTCGACCTTGCACTACTCCGCTAATTGTGCTTTCCTGCTTTTCTAGTTTGATAAACTGCCCGATGCCATGGTGTTTATGTACTACAAAATCGAGGGGACGGAGTTTGTTCACATCCACCTGTACCGAGGCTGCTTGCCGACGTTTGCGGACGTAACCGGCAGTATTTAAAAGATGTTGCCCGAAGAACTCTCGATCGCTAACGACGACTATGCGATAGGTGGGGAGGATAAAACCTTCTAATTCAGCTAATCCTGAGTATTTTAGGGCTGTAGCGGTGTTTTGAATGATTAAGCGCTCGATCGCCCCAAAATCGAGGGGATTGGGGATAAATTGGGCTGGACAGTCGTGTTCCTGTAATAACGAGACTGTACGGGAGGGTTGGGCAGATATTAACCATGTAGCGTACTTATTTACTTTAATACCGCTATAAATCTCTCTTTTTCCCCGTAAAATTTCCGCTAGTTTGGCGAATTGCCCCGGATTGGTGGGAATCGGACGACTGGAGAGATTAAGACTATTTTCGGAGAGGTGATCGTCTATTTCTGAGAGGTAGAGATGGGGAAATTTAACCGATATTTGCAGAGATTCGCCAAAAGAACGGTGAATTTGCGGTAAAGCTGGTTCTATCTCTTGCCAGCGTTCCCCAATATATTCTATCCAGCGATCGCTTCTAGCTTGACAGCTTTCCAGTTCATCAAAGGCAATAAGAGTATTTTCGGGGAGATAATCCAATAAAGAGGCAGGTTGACGGAAGGACAAGCCTAAAAATCGCTCAATTCCCTCTGGATAAATGCCATTAGCCAATTTTTCTCGCTCTTCAGCCTCCAAATAATCGGCCACTGTGGGGGGAAGAGAAGGGGCAATCATCGCCGCGAAGCTAGTGGGAGTAAGAAGCAGATTGGGGATAGAATCGAGGGATCTTTGGGTGGCAGGGTCAAATTCTCGCAATTTTTCCAATTCATCGCCGAAAAATTCTAACCTGACCGGTAATTCGGCCGAAACTGGGAAAATATCAACGATATCGCCGCGACGACTCCATTGCCCTTCGGTTTCTACCAGTGAAACCCGTTCATATCCTAATCTAGCTAGGGTTAGATCGAGGTTTTTGGCTTCTATAACCCTTCCTACCGCAAAATTATCGCTATACTGCTCGAAAACCTCTCTAGGGGGTAAATGGGGCTGCAGGGCCTTTTCGGTGGTAACGATCGCAATTCCGGCCTCTTGATGACTGATTAGAGCTTGTCCTGAGCTACGTCGAAGGGCCGATAATACCTGCATCTGCCCCCAAATCATCTCGGATTCCCGATTAAATCTCTCGTAGGGGCAAGCTTCCGAGGTGGGATAAAAGAAAACACCTTTCCACGTCATCGCTTCTAATTGTGCCGCCCAACGTGCCGCTTCCTCCAGATTGGCACAGATAATTAAAAGATTTTTTCCTTGACAACGGGCGAAAGCTGTGCCGATTAATCCTTTCGGTAAGCGGGCAAGGCCGGTTAGGGTTAAATTGCCGTTTTTCTCCAGTTTTTGGATAAGTTCGGCAGTTAATGGCGATTTTTCAATGTTGCGAATAACGGAGGCAAAAGTCATTTTTTAGTGATCGGCACTCGGTTTTTGGTTAGGGTTTGCGGCAAAAAGTTTTTCGTGGGGGTAGGGTGTGGGGTGTGGGGTGTGGGGTGGAGGGTGTGGGGTGTGGGGTGTGGGGTGTAGGGTGTGGGGTGTGGGGTGTGGGGTGTAGGGTGTGGGGTGTAGGGTTTTACCGATTTTGAGGGGGTCAATTACTTAATTTTCCCCCCGATCACTCCCATGTCCGGTACTTTT
>NZ_JAPZQM010000068.1:0-10812 GCF_027530565.1 Microcystis sp. LE19-10.1B
TTACCTAAAATGTCGGATGAATGCCCCCGCTAAATTTTTCGACAAGACATCAACCTTTGCGGGGGATGAAATCCGACCAAGATATTAACTGCGAAGCACGATTTTAATTCTACCATTTGTAGGTAAACTGTGTTATACTTAATTTATCCAGGGTCGAGGATTAATCAATGCTAGTCGTAGAAGCCAAGTTAAAAAACGGGACACCAGAACAATACCAAAGACTAGATGAAGCAATTAGGACATCTCAGTTTGTGCGTAACTCTTGTGTTCGTTATTGGATGGACAATCAAGGGACAACCCGCAATGATCTTCAAAAGCTTTGTGCTGTACTAGCAGACAATAAAGAGACACCTTATGTTAATAAATTAAACTCTCAAGCTCGTCAATCGGCTGCTGATAGAGCCTGGCAATCAATTAGTCGATTTTATCATAATTGTCATGCCAAGATACCAGGTAAAAAGGGTTTTCCTCGGTTCAAAAAGCATAGTCGTTCGGTTGAGTATAAACTAACGGGCTACAAACTATCAGATGATCGACGTAAAATCAGATTTACTGATGGTTTTAAAGCAGGAGAATTTGATTGATGGTGTAGTCAAAAGACCTTAGTTTATTATTCAGAACAACAGATTAGACGGGTAAGAGTTATTAGACGTGCTGACGGTTATTATTGCCAGTTTTTGATTGACGTAGAACGGCAAGAATACCATAAACCAACGGGACAAATAACAGGAATTGACTTAGGGTTAAAAGAGTTTTATACCGACGCTCAAGGCAATACCGTAGAGAATCCCCGTTATTTAAGAAAGTCAGAAAAACGACTGAAAAAAGCACAAAGGAGATTATCAAAACGATTTCGCAAAGGAAAGAAACAGTCTAAAAACTATCACAAGCAACGGATAAAAGTAGCTAGGCTTCATCTTAAAGTGTCAAGACAACGTAAAGACAAAGCAATTAAAGACGCTTTGGCGTTAGTCCAGTCTAATGATTTGGTAGTCTATGAGGCTTTAAAGGTAAGAAACTTAGTCAAAAACCATAAGCTGTCTAAGTCGATTTCTGATGCTTCTTGGTATCAATTCACTGAATGGTTTGAATTTTTTGCCAAGATTTATCGGATCGTTTGTGTTGCTGTCCCTCCCCATTTTACTAGCCAAGATTGTTCAGTTTGTGGGACGAGAGTTCAAAAAACATTAAGCACTAGAACTCATCAATGCCCCAATTGTCAAACAGTCTTGGATAGGGATCGTAATGCAGCAATAAATATTCTTAAAAAAGGGTTACAATATTTGGGAAATCATCTCAACGGTACTGTTGGGCAAACAGAAACCGACCCAAACGCCTTGGGAGAGTCCGGTCTCTGGATTTTCAGTGGAGACATTGAGAATCTAAGCTGTCTCGTTGAACAAGGAATTTCTAACAGCGATGTGGAAAGAATCCCCCGTCACAGCGTAGCTTGACGGTGGGAGTATGTCAATGAGGTGTCTAACCTGGAGAGATTGAATAAGGTTCTGCAAGAAGCGGGATTTAAGGTCAAAGAAGCAGAATTACGCTGGATTCCCACTAATACCCTAGAAGTGAGCGATCGAGACCAGGCCTGTTTTTTATTGAAGTTAATCGACACCCTAGAATCCCTCGATGATGTGCAATCGGTAACGGCTAATTTTGATTTAGTCGAGGAATTGATGTTAGTGGATCTGTGATCCTAAATTACTAGGCAGTGATCACTGATCAGATTTGAGTTCTCAGTGAGCGGTATGAAGTGAGAGTAAGTAGTTGGATAATCTTGATTACTGATCACTGATCACTGATTACTGTTTACTGATCACTGATTACTGATTCTGGGCCCAATCAAGAAATAATCTGTCCCCAAAATCCCGTAAAAATTCGGGTTCCGTCTTTGAGAATATGAATTTCCACTTGATCCGATGCCCAATTAATCTGATCTTCCAGAGCGGGATTGAGGACGTGAATCCGTTGATTGCTAGAAGAAACGGGAGAATCGGGGGAATGAATAGCGAGGGATTCCACATAGGCCCCATCCACCAAAATATCTAACTGGGCCAATAATTCTTGAGAGTGGGGCGGTGCTTGGGTTGAGCGCAATTGTTCGATCGTAAATCCCGTGAAGGACATCACATTTAAGCCTTTTTCCTTAACATATTTAGCTAATTCTGTCAAGGCTTTTGCTTGCCAAAAAGGTTCACCTCCGGAGAAAGTTAGGCCACTATTGCGGGGATTAGCCAAAATTTTGGCAGCTAGAGACTCAACAGTAATTAATTGATTGATCTTAAAGGGCCAGGAAGCTGGATTAAAACAACCCCGACACTCGCGAGAACAACCCTGTACCCAGACCACCGCCCGACAGCCGGGGCCGTTAACGGCGGATTCATCCACATAGCCCATGATATTGAGATGATGGGCGGGAATTTGTGCTAATTGGGCAGCAATAGTCAGACTCATCGCTTATAATCCTCGATCGATTCCTATCTTTTTCATGCTAGGGAAAAAACGACAAAAATCGATCACTGTTGCCATGATTTGTTAACCTTTGACACACATCACCTGCTTGAGAGTGGCGACAATTTCCACTAGATCCGCCTGTTGATTCATCACCTGTTGGATCGGTTTATAGGCCCCCGGAATCTCATCAATAACGCCCTCATCTTTGCGGCATTCAACCCCTTCGGTTTGGGCGATTAAATCATCAAGAGTAAAGGTTTTTTTAGCCAGATTTCTCGACATCAAGCGCCCGGCCCCGTGGGAACAGGAACAGAAGCTATTATGTTCTCCTTTACCTTTAACAATATAAGATTGCGCTCCCATGGAACCGGGGATAATACCATAATCGGTTTCTCTGGCGCGGACGGCTCCTTTGCGGGTGACATAAACTTCCTCCCCAAAATGAATTTCTTGTTCGGCATAATTGTGATGACAATTAACCACTAAGAGGGGTTTAGTTGGTTTGCCTCCCGCTAGATGTTTTTCAACAATCCGTTTAAATCTAGCCATCATAATTTCCCGATTATAACGGGCATATTCCTGGGCCCATTGTAGATCGTGCCAGTAGGCGGTAAATTCTTCTGTACCGGCGACAAAGTAGGCCAGATCGAGGTCGGGTAATTTACCTTCTGCTAGTTTGGCTAACTCTTTGGCAGTATCAATATGACATTGGGCCAGTTGATTACCAATACCTCTAGAACCGGAATGGAGCATTAACCAAACTTGATTGTCTGTATCTAAACAAATTTCGATAAAGTGATTACCACCCCCCAGAGAACCCATTTGTTTAAGGGCTTTTTTCTCTAGGTTCTGCACGCCTCGATGAATCTGTTTAAATTCAGCCCATTTTGGCCATTTAGTTACTTCCCGATCCACTTCTTTATTTTCAGCAAAACCGACGGGAATATTCGCCTCCACATCGAGGCGAATTTTTTTAAGTTTTCCCTGCAATTGTTCGCCAGTAAAAGGCATTTTTAGGGCAGCCATGCCGCAACCGATATCGACTCCGACGGCGGCAGGAATTACGGCATCTTTGGTGGCAATCACCGAACCGACTAAAGCGCCTTTACCCAAGTGAACATCGGGCATTAAAGAAATGTGTTTATAAACAAAAGGTAGGGAAGCGACATTTTTGGCCATTTGGGTTTCTTGGGGTCCTAATTCATGCCCCGCCCAAGATAAAATCGGTGTCGGTGTGGAAATATCCAGAGTTTCGTAAGCCATAGTTTTTAGGAAATAATCAGGTAAAAAGCCGATGTAACCAAGACAATAAGGCAATTTAGATTCTGCGATGAATTAGATAAATTGTTATCAGTGATCGTGTTTTAGCGCCAGAGGATAAGCTGTTGACTATCTAAATTACTCGTTCAGACTGCACCAGAGTTCTGAGCATTTGTACTAAAATTGTCAAGACGCAGTTTAAATGCAGTACAGCTTATTACCTATATTACATTATATACTACATTCGTGTTATCAACAAGTTCCCAGAAAGAGCAGGCATTGGGGAGCTTTTTTGCTGTGATCGGTAAACAGTAAGCTGTTCAGCATCTAAATAGCGTATAACAGAAACAGTAACTTAGTCAAAAAATTCAATGATGAGCAATCTTACTGATTTACTCGCACTTCCATTTGGCAAACCTTTAGCTGAGATCGATGCCACAATCCTTGAGAGTTTTGGGGATAATTGTTACAAAATAAATGATCAGATTTATTTATTAACAATGAGTATTGACAATATTCCTGTATATAGAGGTCTTGCTTGGGTAGTTTCTGAGCGGGCAGCCGCCTGGATTTTTACAGGTCGTTGGTCTGATGATGAAATCAAACTGCCGCCACCAGATATTCTTTTACCAATGTTTACTATAAAAGATTATCAAAGTGTTTGTGAATTTGGCCGGCAAGTAGATCAGAAAAACTTTGTTAATGATCTTCCAGGGCCGCGAAGAGTAAAATTTAGCAACTACACTTACTATTATCGCATGGTAGAACCCCGTCAATCGGATGATCCTATTGGTATCGAGATCGATCGCCGACCAGAACAGTATAGGTATTGGGGAAATTCTCTAGTCATTATTAATAGTTGGCAAAGAACGATAACTAAAACCTTTCTTGACTTTCAACAATGTTCTCTTAACAATTTAAGAGGAGGGGGAGTCAATACTGGTAGTCATCTTATTCAGTTGAGAAGTTTTGGAAAGCCTGATAATTATCGGGAATCTATTTTATCTGTTTTTAATCCACCTACTCTATGCTATTTTGATTTGGGCTTAGAATTTGTGCCTTCTGTAGATATGCGTTTGGCCTACATCTACATCTATTTACAACCTAACTGTAGCAGTTTATTTTCCGAGGAAACCCGTTCTTCTACCTTTAGGGTTTTTTCTGGTGATCTTCTTTACGGAAATAGATTAATTAGTGCCTCTGAATTAGAGGATTTTCCTGGGTTAATTAACAGTTTTCAAGATAGCAGATTTAAACGATATGACACCGATACTTATATTCAAGAAATAAATGGAATACGCACAGGAACAATTGTTTTTACTCATGATTACATAATCTTATATTAATAAGTAGGTGGGTGGAATTAAATATAAGATGAACGTAGGTTGGGTTGAAGCATGAAACCCAACGCCCGCTCATGTTAGGCTACCGCTAACCCATCCTACAAATAATTGTGCCTCCCTACTTAGCACGATCTTTCAGTTATTAATAAAGTAAAGTGGCTCTTCTGGTTTCTGTGTGGAAACGAGGTCTATACTGATACTTTCTTCCGCAAAATAGCCCTAAAAGTCTTGCCCGATAAGCATTTCACGATTCCATAAGCAAAAATTATCACACAAAGTCGAGAAGAGCCGTAAAGTGCGGTAAATTTCTGAACTCTGGTAATGATCTTGATGTCTGAGATTCATATTTTCTACTTAAAAGAGAGGAAGTGAGGGATTTCCACCACCACTCCAGGGAAACCAAGGAGAGCGAGCATGGAGTGGTAAGAACTAAGAGTTTGTCTCACTTCTGACTCCTTTCCTTCACCACTAACTCTTTGATCCCGAACTGACATTAGCAATACTACCAAAAAGGTTCGGATACCTACACTATCAAGAAAGCGGGGTTATTTTGCACTATAGAGATAACGAAGGAACTGATAGGGGTGGGTATCGCCTAAAAACCGAGTACAGTTCCGATTCTAGAAGTCACTATAGTTGTATCGGAGCAGCACAAAGATTATGGGAAAAGTAGTTGGAATTGACTTAGGGACGACTAACTCCTGCGTCGCGGTTATGGAAGGGGGTAAACCCACCGTTATCGCCAACGCCGAAGGATTTAGAACCACGCCCTCAGTCGTCGCCTACGCCAAAAATGGCGACCGCCTAGTAGGACAAATCGCCAAACGTCAAGCGGTAATGAACCCGCAAAATACCTTTTATTCCGTCAAACGCTTCATCGGCCGGAAATTCAACGAAGTTACCAACGAAGCCACAGAAGTATCCTACAAAACTCTCCAAGACGGCAACGGCAACGTTAAATTAGACTGTCCCGCCCAGGGCAAACAATTCTCCCCCGAAGAAATTTCCGCCCAGGTACTGCGGAAACTGGTGGAAGATGCCAGTAAATACCTCGGCGAAACCGTTACCCAAGCAGTCATCACCGTACCCGCTTATTTTAATGACTCCCAACGTCAAGCCACCAAAGATGCCGGGAGAATTGCTGGGGTTGAAGTTCTCCGCATTATCAACGAACCCACTGCCGCCTCTCTTGCCTACGGATTAGACAAAAAAGCTAACGAAACTATTCTCGTTTTTGACTTGGGTGGGGGAACCTTTGACGTATCGGTTCTAGAAGTGGGTGATGGTGTCTTTGAAGTTCTCGCTACCTCTGGAGATACTCATCTCGGTGGTGATGACTTCGATAAAAAAATCGTCGATTATTTAGCCGGAGAATTCAAAAAAGTTGAAGGAATAGATCTCCGTCAAGATAAACAAGCCCTGCAACGTCTCACAGAAGCGGCAGAAAAAGCCAAAATTGAACTTTCTAGCGTTACCCAAGCGGAAATTAACCTGCCCTTCATCACCGCTACCGCCGAAGGACCAAAACACCTAGATACCACTTTAACCAGAGCTAAATTTGAGGAAATTTGCGCCGATTTAATCGATCGCTGTCGCATTCCCGTCGAAAATGCCATCCGTGATGCCAAAATCGATAAATCTGCCCTCGATGAAGTGGTTCTCGTCGGTGGTTCAACCCGGATTCCCGCCGTTCAAGAATTAGTTAAAAAAGTTCTGGGCAAAGATCCTAACCAAAGCGTTAACCCCGATGAAGTGGTAGCCGTCGGCGCCGCTATTCAAGGTGGTGTTCTCGCCGGTGAAGTCAAAGATATTCTTCTGCTTGATGTTTCGCCCTTGTCTTTGGGTGTGGAAACCCTCGGCGGTGTGATGACGCGGATTATTCCCCGCAACACCACTATTCCCACCAAAAAATCGGAAGTTTTCTCCACGGCAGTAGATGGACAAACTAACGTGGAAATCCACGTCCTGCAAGGGGAACGGGAAATGGCCAAAGATAACAAGAGTTTGGGAACTTTCCGACTCGATGGTATCCCTCCCGCTCCTCGTGGTGTGCCTCAAATCGAAGTGGTCTTCGACATCGATGCTAACGGTATTTTAAATGTCACCGCTAAGGATAAAGGTACAGGAAAAGAACAATCGATCAGCATCACCGGCGCTTCTACCTTGCCCCAAAATGAAGTGGAACGCATGGTTAATGAGGCAGAATCGAACGCCTCGGTCGATAAGGAACGTCGTGAACACATTGAACGCAAAAATCAAGCTGATTCCCTCGTTTATCAAGCTGAGAAGCAGTTAGCCGAGTTGGGCGATAAGGTTCCCCCATCCGAGAAAAATAAAGCCCAGGCATTGATTAAAGATCTGAAAGAAGCGATCGCTCAAGACGACGATGGTAAGATCAAAACCATCCTACCGGAATTACAACAAGCCCTCTACGCGATCGGTAGCAGTATGTATCAGCAAGGGGCCCCTAGTAATCCCACCGGTGGCAATGATGGCAATGGCCCCTCTGGTGGTGCTGGTGGTGGCGATGATGTCATCGATGCGGAATTCTCCGACGCTAAATAAAAATTAAGTTCATAGCTTCGGCAAGGACACAAGCTACCTTGTGTCCTTTTTTCCTTGCGGCTTTCTTAAAGATAAGGCTGTCACCGAAAATTAGGACTAAACTTAAGTGAACCATCTTGGAGGACTAAGATTAAGAAAATGGAAATTTACCAATTTAGCCAACGCCAGACAATTATTATGGCTATTCTAGTCCTCTATCTCGGTAAGTATTTAACCAAAAATATCAAATTTCTACAAGATTATAACATTCCTGATGCCGTTGCTGGTGGTGTCTTGGCTTCCTTATTTTTCGGTCTATTTTTTGCTGTTTTTAAATGGCAAATTGAATTTACCCTTAATGTTCGGGATGCCCTGTTAATCGTTTTTTTTACTACTATCGGACTGTCCTCAAAACTAAAAACCCTGCTGCAAGGGGGTAAACCCTTGCTAATTTTATTAATAACCGCCGTGGTTTATCTCATTCTACAAAATTTAGCCGGGTTAGGAGTGGCAAAAGTGATGGGATTAGATTTACCCATCGGTTTGATTGCTGGTTCCGTTTCTTTGAGTGGCGGTCACGGGACTGCCATTGCTTGGGCTTCTATTTTTCGTGATAATTATGGCATCGCCAAAGCATCAGAAATCGGTGTAGCTAGTGCTACTTTTGGGCTAGTTTTAGGGGGAATTATTGGCGGACCGGTGGCTAAATGGTTAATTACGAGAAATCGACTGCGAGCCAATAATCAAGACCAAGATTTAACGGTGGGAATTAAACAAAGCCAGAGGAATGTCAATATCGATTACAATACAATGCTCCATTCAATCTTAGTGATTGGTTTAACTATCGGTTTAGGTAATCAGATTAACTACTGGGCAACTCCCCTTGGTTTAAAATTACCGGATTTTGTCCCCTGTTTATTGGCAGGAATTATCCTGACTAATACCGTACCTTTGGTGTTGAAACGCTTTCCTTGGCCCGCTAATACGCCCTCTTTAGCCTTAATTTCTGATGTTAGTCTCGGTTTATTCCTATCTATGTCCTTGATGAGTTTACAATTATGGACATTGATCGATTTGGCCGGACCGATTGCTATCCTGTTATTAGTGCAGTTCTCACTCAGTATTATTTATACTGTTTTACTGGTCTTTCCCGTAATGGGAAAAAACTATCATGCTTCAGTAGTTTGCGCCGGTTATTTGGGTTTAACTCTAGGGGCAACTCCCACAGCTATCGCCAATATGACCGCGGTGACGGAACATTTTGGGGCTTCTCCCCAGGCATTTATTATTGTTCCTTTGGTGGGGGCATTTTTTATCGATTTGTCTAATGCTTTTATCATCCAGCAATTTTTGAATTTTCTGACTTAAAAATTTTTATCGATCAAGTAATTTTTGAGGAAAGTTGACTAATCTTTTCCGTCAAGATTGGCCAAAGCTTGCAGTAAAATCGGAATAATACCAAATCCGTTTTTAATAATATGATTAACTGCTAATCGAACTTTAAAAACCCAGTTATGGATTGTTTCTTGCTGCTCCGGCGCTCCCCGCTTCGGCAGGACACAAGTTACCTTGTGTCCTTTTTCAGGCTCAAAATCGGAAATTAGGCCAATCCGACTAATTTAGCGCTGTATTCCCACATTTTTGCCCCTCTTTCATCGTCGCGAGCTTGAGGAGAAACCCTTTGAACAAAGGATTTACCCTCTTTTTTCTGACGATTGCCCCAACTCCAGTAAGCACCGGATTGACGGTATTCGGGGTCAGCAACCACCATAGCGACTCTTTCCCCGGCTAATTCTTGGGAAACATAGCCACCGGTGATATTTTTCTGGAACCAGGGGAAAAACTGCTGGAAAAAGGGGTAATGGTTGCGGAAAAGGGGTGTATCGGCCACACAACCCGGATAGAGGGAAGTAAAAGTGATTCCGGTCGATTGGTGATAGCGTTTGTGCAGTTCCCGCATGGTGAGAACATTACACACCTTACTATCTTTGTAGGCTTTGACCGATTCAAATTTTTTGCCGTCGGCCATAGTAATCGGCTCTTTGAAACCCTTGGCAAACCCGTCCAAATCGCCCAAATCGGGACGAGGAGGAATTTTACCGCCTAATTCATCGGGATTATGGGTGACAGTGCCGAGAATGACTAAACGGCGGTCGGGAGAGGGAGAATTTTTTAGATCTTCCAAGAGCAAATTTGACAACAGGAAATGACCTAAATGATTGGTGGCCATGCTCAATTCATAACCGTCGGGACTTCTTAAGGGTTCTTTGAGCAAAGGCAGATAGATAGCGGCATTGCAGACTAAAGCGGTTAGGGGTCTGCCCAAGGCCCGGAAATTTTTAACGAAGCGCCGGACGCTATCGAGGGAACCGAGGTCGATAAATTCCATACAGTAGTTATCCCGGGGAATGTTCAATTCCTTGGCCGCCTGTTCCATTTTCGGGATATCCCGACAGGCCATAACCACAAACCAACCTCTTTGAGCAAGGGATTTAGCGGCGTAGAGACCGACTCCAGAAGTTGTCCCAGTAATGATCACCGTGGGTTTTTGATCTTGTACCATTTTTTGATAGTTTTCGTTAATCGCTCTGGTCTAGGGAATATCCAAGGGATTCCGATTATAAATTTTATCTCAAATGTCGGGGTTTCATCCCGTCCCTAAAAGCGACGGGATGAAACCAAGCGCCAATATAAAACAGCACTTCGACACATTTCGACAGGCTCAATGTAAAGGCTCAACGTAAAGGCTCAGTGACACGAAGCACGATTAAAAATAAGCGTCCAGTCTCCTGACAAAATCTCGAATAACTTCTTCTTGTAAGGGTCTTGACCTACTCAGGCCAAATAGCTACCATGTAAGTAGAGCGGATAGGGTAATCAACCGCTTTAAAAACCCATGTAGTCTAACCACTACGCTATCTGCACCTTGACAATTAAAGATATGGGGTTCTACTCAATAGTTCTAGTTTCCCCCTGCTCGTGATGTAAAATCTTTACGGGAAATAGACAAAGCAGTATTTGAAGCTAACGTTTCAATTCAAGCAAACTTTGTACCCCCCCCTTGCCCCTAGGGCTGTTTCATTCTCCCATCAGAATATCAAAAGTAAAAGCGATCACTGTCAGGTAAAATGAGAAGTGAACGCGAACTTTTGAAAGATATGTTGAGCTTAATAGAAAAACTAAAACAAGTCAAGGACTTTCGGAAAGA
>NZ_JAPZQM010000219.1:0-2090 GCF_027530565.1 Microcystis sp. LE19-10.1B
TAGCTCAGCATCCCTATAAAACTCAAATCTTGGACTTCCATTCCTGCAAAACCCAATGGGCAACTCGTTCACTCTATTTTGAGGGACAGAAGCGAAATCAATTCTGTATCCTACACTACCGTTTGAATTTGGAATTGCTGAAGTATTACTTGAAAAATTCTTTACCTGAGCTTGCGGCCACCGGCGGTGAGCTATTCCCCACCATGAGATAATAGACGGTGCTTTATGTCTCCAGTAATTTTCGATGACTGCTGTTTCCGAGTGTTTTCGTTCTCTCCGTTCCCAGGGGAATTGTGCCTTAATTCCCTTTATTACTGCCGGTGATCCCGATTTATCTACCACTGCCCAAGCTTTACGCATTTTAGACCGGGCAGGGGCCGATCTGATCGAGTTGGGGGTTCCCTATTCCGATCCTCTTGCGGATGGTCCGGTTATTCAAGCGGCAGCCACCCGCGCTTTAAATCGGGGTGTCAAGTTGGAAGATGTGCTAGAAATCGTCAAAAATGCCCGGGGAGAGGTGAAAGCTCCGATTATTCTCTTTACTTACTATAATCCCATCTATCATCGCGGGATAGATGTCTTTTTAGACCAAATTAAAGCAGCCGGGGTGAGTGGTTTGGTGGTTCCCGATTTACCCCTAGAGGAAGCGGCAAGTCTGCTGCAACCGGCTGCCGCTAAGGGAATTGAAGTGATTTTATTGGTAGCACCTACCAGTCCCCCGGAACGAATACAAGCGATCGCCCTGCAATCCCAAGGTTTTATTTATTTGGTTAGTGTCACGGGAGTGACGGGAATGCGGAACCAAGTAGCCACCAGAGTGGAGGAATTGCTCGATTCTATCCGTTCTGTCACCGATAAACCCGTGGGGGTAGGATTTGGCATTTCTGACCCGACACAGGCGCTACAGGTGAAAAAATGGGGTGCTGATGCGGTAATTGTCGGCAGTGCCATGGTTAAACGTCTGGCCGATAATTCCCCCAGCGATGGGTTAAAATCCCTCGAAGAATTCTGCCGCAGTTTAAAACAGGCGATTCAGTGAGGGATGAGGGGTTAGCAGCGACGGATTAGATCGAGCGTTCATGTCTTCTCGTTCTGAATTCGTTCAATTTCATCCAGTGCTTTTTTTGCGCGGAATACAGCCCGGAGATAGGCAATCTGGCTCTCCCACGCCGATCGGGGTAGGATGGGGGGGATAGGGTTCGGGTTCTCGTTCATCGAAAAAATGGGTCTGAAACCCCGCCCTTTAGCGATAGCGGAGGGCGGCTTTATACAAGTTAGTGAGAAACAATTAAACCGTTAGAACGACGAATTAACTGAATCTTGCTAACAGCTATTTGTCCCAATCGTTTCCAACTGGTATCGCTTACAGATAGCTGTTTTTCGGTATCTCCACTAACATAACCAATTCCTTTGGGAGAAGAAACTAAATCTCCTTTACGGAACCCATGTCTTGTGGTAGAGCCACCATATTTACGTCGTTTACCACCCTTAGAAAAAACCATCAGGTGAAGTTGACGACGACTAATAGGAGGACGTTTGATGACAGCAAAGGGAGCGTTTGTTACTTTAACATAACCCTTCCAATCATATCCATGTCCATTAGAAGTATGGAATGGCAAATAATCTAAAAATTGAAAACAGGCAAGAGCAATTCCATCGTTAGCATGACTTTCGGGTGATTGTTCTGCTTTATTTTTAGACTTTTCTAGTCGCAAATGTTTTCTGAGATTAGAGGTTTGCCAACCAAAGCGAGTATGGACTGTTGCCAATTGAGACAGTTGCTCAATTGCCCATTTCTGTCCAACCATAACCGGCGAGAAACCTTTTCCAGACTTAGCCCCTTTTCTACCAGAAGTTAAATCAACATCGGCTTTGATGTACTCAAAGTAAATATCGGTAATTGGATAGATTTTGGTTAGTTCGGAAACGACTCGAAGTTCAAGTTGACGATTAGCTCTGATTGAGGGAGCTAATTTTCCTGTTCTTCTATTTGAAAATCGTTTTTGTCGATGCGCTCTTAGATTAAAAGGAAGTTGGCGGTTAATCCGTCTTCCTCTACGTCCTCTTCGCATTAAGCAGCGATTGTCCAG
>NZ_JAPZQM010000436.1:0-1315 GCF_027530565.1 Microcystis sp. LE19-10.1B
CCTCTGCTCTTTCTTCTTCTTTAAGAGCTTTTTGTAAGTTTTTCTTTTCTTCTAAGTCTAGGAAATCTTTGGCTGGCATAAGTAGGATTTTTCTCAAGTTACTATTTCTATTTTAGGTGGTTTAAGTGCGTTTTAGCTTAGCCAATTTCAAAAAGTCTCGAAATTAACCCCCAATCTGCCGAAAATCAACTGGCTCTCGCTGTTACTCTCTACCGTCAAGGCAATACGGGGAAAGCGATCGAACTCGCTAAAAGCGCGCTTAAAATCGACCCTGAATTTTCTCAGGTTGAAACCCTGCCAAAAAATCTCTGGGGTGATAAAATCATCGCCGATGCTCGGAAACTACTCTCCCAACTGTAGGATAATTCCCTGAGACTTTTTGATACCAGAGCCGTTTTTAATAGTACGATTAACTGCCAATCTAACTTTAAAAACCCACTTCCCACTCCCCACTTCCCAATATTTTATTACCTTTTAAACAGGATTTCGTATGATTACGACGACAATCTTCTTTGCAAAATCTTGATTATTCTCCTTTCGATCGAGCTTAAAAAAATTTTTTCCCAGTCCTTGACAACTTATGTTAAGTTGATAGTGGCAGTTGCAAGAAATTAACCCCCAGTTCTCACCTAGGAATTGTTAAGATGAGGAATTTTTTCTCGTCGGTTTCTGGTGCGAAGAATGGAGTTGAAAACGATTACCTGTCCAACTCGGTCCCGGTCTCTTGGTAGAGTGACTGACGGATAAGCTCGATCTGTTTGCAGATTTAGCTAGTTTTCTCGTCGCTAGTCATTCGATGATCAATGGGGAAAGATCGAGCCTACCTAATTTTAACTATCTTCTCTCCTCCCTAATCAAACAATGCCTACCATGACCTTAGTGTTACCAATGATGTATCTACTGGTGATCTATCTCTTACTAGCGATCGCTAAAAAAGCTAAAATCAACTCCTAATCAGTGATCAGTGATCAGTTGATCAGATTTGAGTTTTAAGTGAGCAGTATTACAGCGTTTCTCAGATACATGAGGTTCGTTCTTGCAGCTGAAATAGTTGATTAGCAAGTATTAGTGTCTGTGCTTCACCTTGACGAGAAAGGCTGTAAATAGCAGTTTCCTACTGTCTTTTCACTGATTACTGCACACTGATTACTGCACACTGTTAACTGATCACTGAAACCCACATTCCGCACCCTAAAGTGTCACATTGAAAATTTTATCTAAATCGTCAAAACGATTGCCGGCTCTGAATTACAGGCTAATTTGTTTGCCCAGCAGATGCACAATTAGCCCTAAAAATCTGATAGCTCTGATACCA
>NZ_JAPZQM010000308.1:0-2632 GCF_027530565.1 Microcystis sp. LE19-10.1B
CTCTGCTCTTTCTTCTTCTTTAAGAGCTTTTTGTAAGTTTTTCTTTTCTTCTAAGTCTAGGAAATCTTTGGCTGGCATAAGTAGGATTTTTCTAAAATTACTATTTCTATTTTAGGTGGTTTAAGTGCGTTTTAGCTTATCACAGTCTGGGATTTAAAGATGAAGAAAATCATTCACAGTTTCAAAAAGCCAGATATCTTTCTCCCTTTTAAATCTCCTTTAGGTAAGATACATTTTGCTCTTGACCTCAAGACCTTCGCTTTTATCTCTGGTGATGGAACAATCAAACTCTGGAGTTTAGAGACAGGGGAAAAAACTTATATAATTCCAGTAGTTAAACCCTCACAACTAACTCAGAAAGGTGTCAAGCATCCCTCAGATCCGATTTTTATGAGTTTTAGTCCTGACAACAAAATGTTAGCTTCTGTGAACGGCTATGACGGCACTATTAAACTCTGGAATATAGAAACAGGAAAAGAAATCCGTACCTTTACCGAACATGATCCTAATATCCACTATGTTAGTTTTAGTGCCGATGGTAATAAATTAGCAACTGGTAATGATTATGGAATTATCAAAATCTGGAATGTTAAAAATGGTAAACAAATTCTTGCCCTTACAGAGAATAATGAAAATGGCGATGACAATCACTTTGGTGGTTTGGTTTTCAACCCAGATGGTAAGACTCTTGCCGTTATTCGTCAGAAAAAAAAGGAAATTGAACTTTGGAGTTTAGACAAAAAAATAAAATTCCGAACTCTTGTGGATTATGAAGATAGTTTCAATAATGATAATAAGAGTACTATTTTCAATAGTATTCACTTTAGTCCCGATGGCAAAACCCTAGCTTCTGTTGATAATCTTGGAACAATAAAACTCTGGAATGGAAACAATGGCTGGGATTTAGATGCTTTGATGGGGCGTAGTTGCGATTGGGTGCGGGTTTATTTGCAGAATAATATTAATGTCAGGGAGGAGGATAGGCATTTGTGTGATGGGATTGGTACAAAATAGTCAGTATCAGGATTTTGAGGATTAGAGGATTTTCAAGATGCTCAATCTTAAAAGATTGTCAGGAGTTTCCAAGTAAATAATCCAGTTAATCCTAAAATCCCGTTAATCTTGGTTTAGACTTCTTTGTGAGGATACAGAAGGATTGTAGGGCGATGCAGAAGCATTGTAGGGCAATACAGAAAGATTGTAGGACAATGCAGGACTTAAACGCTTTAATGGGGCGTAGTTGCGATTGGGTGCGGGTTTATTTGCACAATCCTAATTCTGGTGTTAAGAAGGAAGATAAGCATTTGTGTGATGGGATTGGTACAAAGAATTAGCCCACCAATTTAATAATAAAGTTGCTCTGTTACAGCCGATTGTTAATTTAGGTTTTTTTTCAGAGATAATCGCCACAAACAGAAACATAAATCGTAGGGTGCGTTAGCCAAAGCGTAACGCACCAATTTAATAATTAAGTTGGTGCGTGGGGCGAGGATTATTAACTTGTTTTTTTGTCAGAGATTATCGCCACAAACACCCACCCTACAAGATCAGGCTTACACAAAAAAAAACAAATTTATGTTATTTTTAAAATAAATCTCAGTCAATAAAAAATATTTATTATGAATATCAAAGTGGTTGTCTGGCAAGAAGACGATGTTTGGTGTGCAAATGTACCAGCTTTGTCTGGTTGTCATACTTGGGCAGAAAATTATGATGATTTGATGGTCATGGTTAAAGAGGCAATAGAAGGCTGGTTAGAAGTTTCTCATGAAAAAAAATTACTTGATCGAAAAGAGAATCAGCAATTAGTGGAGATTTCTGTATGAAGTCAATCTCAGGTAAAAAATTATGTAAAGTCGTTGAAAGATTTGGCTAGAAATTGGCAAGAATTAAAGGAAGTCATTATATCTATACCAAAGAAAATGTTTCTGCAATTATTGTTATACCAACCCATGGAAATCGAGATTTACCGATAGGAACATTAAAAGGTATTCTCAAAGATTCAGGATTAACTGAAGATGATATTTGACAACGTAACGCACCAATTTGATGATAAATTTGGGCGTTACGGCGGATTATTAATTTTAGTTTTTCATCAGAATTAGTAACCGCAAACACTCACCCTACAAGCTAATTCGTAGGGTGCGAAGCGCGAAAGTGTAACGCACCAATTGAATAATTAAGTTGTTGCGTTACGGCAGATTATTAATTTGTTTTTTTGTCAGAGATTATCGCCGCAAACACGCACCCTACAAGATTGGAGATCGCACTTCCATCAATTGCCGATCTCTTTCTTCTCTCATTTGATGAATAATTTCAGTAACATCGGTTTTAAATGGTTTTCCCTGACGACGTTCATAAATGGCTTTTCGAGTTGCGTCAATTCGTTCTAATGCAATTTCCCAAGAACGTAGGTTGGGTTGAAGCATGAAACCCAACGCCCGATTATGTTACGCTACCGCTAACCCATCCTACAAATAATTGCGCCTCCCTACTTAGGGGCTGCTGAAAAAGTTTTTCGTGGGGGCAGGGTGTGGGGTGTGGGGTGTGGGGTGTGGGGTTTTACCCATTTTCAGGTGGTCAATTACCTAATTTTCAGGGAAAAAATCCCTAAATTTTCCCCCCAATCACT
>NZ_JAPZQM010000132.1:0-2486 GCF_027530565.1 Microcystis sp. LE19-10.1B
ACCCTTTGAAAATAAGGCTTTTGACCTGTTAAAATCTGATGTTAGTGCAAGAAAATAGGATTGGGACATTCAAAAACCTTGCATTATTCTCCTCGTAGTACATAAACTGGTACAAAAAAAGAGGGCAACAAAGCCTGAAACGACCGACGACCGGCTACTGACTCCTGACTCCTGACTCCTACCCCCAGGAAAAACTTTTTCAGCAAACCCTAGATAATGACCGGTGACGACGACAAAATTCTCCACCCATCTCATGTGCCAGAGATGTTGATGCGCTTCCGACGCGACTAGAGCCGCCAAACCCCTTTCCACGTCCGAGAGGGTTTGGATGTCCACGTCCCGACGATAGATCCAATCCCAGACCGTATCCTCGATATCCTGGGCGCGTTCGAGCAAATTGCGATCGCTATGGGGCTGCATTTGCAGATATCCCTCCAACATTTTTAATACTGCGTCCATCAATCCCTGTAAACGCAGGGTTAATCCCTCGATCGGACTCAAATTGGCTAACTTTGCCGCTTGTTCCTCTAACTGAATGGCGGTATGGAAACGCCGATCAAAACTTTCCATTTGTTCTAATAAATATTCAGCAATACGCAATAGTTTCGGGTAGAGTAGGGCCTCTTCCTCTGGGGTCAATTGCTGCTCTGGATTCCATTCCCTCGATGAGAGAGAGTTTTCTAATTGCCGATTGGCCCCATCCCCCGGAGGAAAACCACATTCGCGCTCGATCGCCCCACAGAGTTGCCAAATCTTCGGCCAGGGATTTTCTAAATACTGATACCTCACACCGATGGGGACAATAGACAGCTGCTGATTCTCCCCCGCTGCCACCAGATCCTCGACACACCAAAAACTGGTTTGAGCGCAGCCCAATTCTAAACGACTGACCAGTTCGCCGTGACCGTTGGTATAGCCTTCCGGCGCAATGGCCAAGGGAAATTGCCCGCGAACGTAGAGATGGCGCAGGGTACGCAAACAGCCGAAATCGGGACGACCGCGGATCACGGGAACGCCACCGATCGCCGGTAAGAGCCAATTAGCCACTGGACCTGCCCAGAGGGGAATCCCTCGATCGTAGAGAAAATAGCCAAAAACTGGCTTATTTAAACTTATTCCCTCATTGGCATCTATTTTAGGCAGGTTGCTATGAAGATAATGGATCAAGGAGGGGGGATCGTTAGTGCTGGAATGACGATAGGCAAGCAGAAACCGCAACTGTCCAGCTTGGAAACGGCCGTAACAATCGACGAGAATTTCGCTATTTTCCCCTTCCACCCGCTCAATCTGACATTGCGATCGCAAATAGAAGGGCAACAGCCGATAAATTGCCGCCAAGACCAAGGGGTTAAAATGGGGGGCGAGAAATTTTAGCGGTGATTGGGCGCGGATAGGTTTTGTCATCGGAGAATGAGTTTATTATGGATAGAACAGAATCAAGGATTTTGAGCGGAGCCGGAGAAAATTATCGGTTCACCTAAGTATGATATTTGATTTTTTTCCATCTTCAATGCTCCTAAGTAGGGCTGGCTGAATAATGGTAAAAACCTTGTTGGGTAAGACTTTTAGACTTTTTGTCAATCAAAAAGTACCAGGCATGGCAGTGATGAGGGGGAAAATTGAGGCACTTTTTCCCTGAAAATTAGGTAATTGGCCACCTCAAAACCGGTAAAACCCCACACCCCACACCCCACACCCCACACCCTGTCCCCACGAAAAACTTTTTCAGCAAACCCTAAGTATCGGCGGACAAACTAGCCGCCGGTAAACCTCGATCGCCCGCTCTGACCTTCTCATCATTAACCGATCTAACTTTAACAACGCCCGTGAAACAACTGATTCAAGCCTTGGCTCTTTTGGGATTACTAGGAATCGCTGGATTGCTGCTTTTATTTCTTGCTCCTTCCTGGCCGACCCTTTTCGGTGTACTGGTTCTCGATCCCCGCGCTTTCGTCACCATTAAATCCCTGCGCTTTGGTTTGGAAGAAGCGATTATCGTTGTCTTTATCGCTAGTGTTTCCGAGGCGATCGGACAAAGTTTTGTCTTATTTATTAACCGGATTCCCCCCAGCCGCTTTATTTTTAGTTTATTAATTACTTCTATTCTCTACGCTTTTAATTTTGGCATTTGGGCCGCTGGACTTTGGCTAGTCACTATCCTCTTATTTCGGGGTGATACCCGCCTATTTGAGGTGGCCAGTACCCTAGGATTTATACTTTGCACGGCTACAACTTGCATTTTTTACTCAAGGACAATAATATAGTTTAAGAGTCATAATTAGAAGCAAAGCACTCATTAAAAACATGATTAACCTAGAATTCACGGAAGAAGAAAAGAACTCACTGTCTTAGGAAAGATTTCATCATCCCCATCCCCGGGTTCAACTGAAGATGGAAGTTCTCTGGTTAAAGAGCCAAAAGATACCGCACCAAAAAATTTGTCAGTTAGCAGGAATCTCGCCAAATACCTTATTAACCTATCTTCG
>NZ_JAPZQM010000190.1:0-15574 GCF_027530565.1 Microcystis sp. LE19-10.1B
CTATCGCCTACCGACAGAAGCGGAATGGGAATATGCCTGTCGTGCGGGGACCACTACTCGCTATTATTTCGGTGATGATGCTAATCAGTTAGAAGATTACGCTTGGTATAGCGGAAATTCTCAAAATACAACTCATCCTGTTGGTCAGAAAAAGCCCAATGCTTGGGGACTGTATGACATGAGTGGCAATGTTTGGGAGTGGTGCGAGGACAATTGGCATAATAGCTATGCCTGGGTAACAAATAATAGTAATGTTCACATAATACGTGGCGGCTCTTGGTGCAGCTATCCAAGTGGCTGCCGTTCCGCTTTCCGCGGCTTCAACAGCCAGGGCCGCAGCAGCCGCGGTTTTCGGGTGGTGTGCGTCCCCACTGTGACATCTACACAGTTACCTATCGCTACTGTGACATCTACACCCCTACCTAAAGTAGTGCCAACTCCACTGACAAACTTTACCGAAAACCTACCCAAGGGAATAACACTGGAGATGGTGAGCTTACCAGCAGGTCAATTTCTCATGGGCTCTCCTGATAGTGATCGCGATGCTAGGGATTTTGAAAAGCCTCAACACCAAGTTAAAATAAACAGTTTTGCGATCGGGAAATATCCTGTCACTCAGGCACAATATCAAGCAGTAATGGGAACAAATCCCTCTCATTTTTCAAATAATCCCCAAAATCCAGTAGAAAGGATTAGTTCGGACGACGCTCAAGCCTTTTGTCAGAAATTGAGTCAAATAACCGGGAAAACCTATCGCCTCCCCACAGAAGCGGAATGGGAATATGCCTGTCGTGCGGGGACCACTACTCGCTATTATTTCGGTGATGATGCTAATCAGTTAGGAGATTACGCTTGGTATAGCGGAAATTCTCAGCAGACAACTCATCCTGTGGGCCAGAAAAGGCCCAATGCTTTCGGCCTCTACGATATGCACGGAAATGTCTGGGAGTGGTGCGAAGACAATTGGCATAATAGCTATCAGAATGCGCCAAGTGACGGCAGTGCTTGGCTGATAAAGGATAATGATTATCAAATAGTGCGGGGCGGTTCTTGGTACGGCCTTCCAAATCTCTGCCGTTCCGCTTACCGCAACTTCAACTACCGCCGGGGCAACATCGTCAACTACTTCGGTTTTCGGGTGGTGTGCGGTGCTGGGAGGACTCTGTAACCCTTATTCTCTTTTTACCCTTTTTTACCCTTTTTCTCTTTTTCCCGCCTAAGGGCGGGTGGATTTTTTTTTGAGATTTTCTAGGGTGCGTCCCAGGCAGCTTTTGCCTTTTTGAAAGCAGCCCGTAGTTGGGTTGACGACTGTTACCCAACACCCTCGGAACCAAGATTAAATAGGGTATGATGGACGTTGGATAGATTTTCTCCTATTGCCGTGAGCGAAAGCGTCTATATTGAAACCAGTATCTTAGGCTACCTAACTGCTCGACCCAGCAGAGATATTATTGTGGCGGCTAATATTGAGATAACGAGGGAATGGTGGGAATTTCGTCGAAACGACTTTATTCTGTACACTTCCGAGGCTGTCCTAGAGGAAGTAACTAAAGGAGATACAGCGATCGCCTCCGAAAGGCTGGATATTTTGCGTGATTTTCCCTTGTTAGCATTGAACGAAGCTGCACAAGGTTTGGCTAAACAATTCTTAACCCGCAGTAATCTGCCTCCAAAAGCGAAAGTTGACGCGATCCACATTGCCGCCGCAACTGTCCACGGTATGGATTATCTGTTAACGTGGAACTGTAAGCATATTGCTAATGCTCAAATTCAGAGAAAATTGGCAGAGATCAGCATTGATTTTGGATACGAGTTACCGATTCTTTGTACACCCAACCAACTGTTAGGAGGTTGATTATGTTTCATGATGAGATCGTCGAAGAGATCCACCGAATCCGTGAAGAGTATGCCAAGTCCTTCAACTATGACTTGGATGCAATCTTTGCAGATCTACGCAAGAAGCAAGCGGAAAGTGGCAGAGAAGTTGTCACCTTGTCGCGAAAACCCGGTCTAGCAAAACGTTGGAGCGGACGACCGAAAGATATTGGTGATGATACAATGGATACCAGTCGCCGCTCAAGTTAGAATGGGATGACGAAGTAAAAGCTTTTTCGGCAAATTGTCCCCAATTAAATTATCAACTTTAGAGCATTGCTGGCCTCAGATATCTTAGGGTGCGTCCCAGGCAGCTTTTGCCTTTTTGGGAGCAGTTTAATCTAATACTAAATCCGTTGAGTATAGGCTACATATCAGGAGAGGCAACAGACAACAGGCAACAGGCAACAGGCAACAGACAACAGGCAAAACGGAGAATAAATAATCAGTTTTTAATAAGCGGATTTAGTATCATCCCCTAAACTGCCTGATTCTGCTCAATGAGTAAATCAATCTCATCTTCATGAGCTGCCGCATATACCCAAGCATTAGCTAAATCCGTAGCCTTAATAGTTGGATAACTTGTTAATAAATCAGCATCACTATAACCAAGACGACGAGCTTCTACTAACACCCAAACTGGAATTCTTGTATTGGCAATGCAGGCTTGTCCACCACAAACTTTAGGCGTTTTCTCAATTCCCTGCCAATTACCACCAAGACTTTGAGCGAGTAACTGGATTACCTGCACTTTTTCCCTAGGTTTGAGGGCAAGAAGTTGCTCTTCTAACTCTTTGATGATCACAGGCTTAAATCCCCATAAAGTTTTGGCCAATTATCCTCAATCATTTTACCAGAAAATTTGGGTTGAAAAACTCCCACTTTTAGTAGAGTCTAGGGTGCGTGTTTGCGGCTATCAATTCGGTCAAAAAACTCAAATTAACAATCCGCCGTAACGCACCACCTTTATCATTCGGGTTGCGTGTGTCTCCCCAGGAGTTTAACCCTCTGTTCTTTTGCTCTTTTGCCCTTTGTCTCCCGCCTAGCGACGGGTCGATTTTTTTGAGAAAATTGAGGTAGTGTTAATTTTTAACTACTTAGGGCTGGCTGAATAAATCTAAAAACCTTGTTGGATAAGGCTTTTAGACTTTTTTTCCCTCAAAAAGTGCCTACCATTGGAGTGATCGGGGGTAAAATTCCTGGACTTTTTCCCTGAAAATTAGGTAACTGACTACCTCAAAATCGGTAAAACCCTACACCCCACACCCCACACCCTGCCCCCAGGAAAAACTTTTTGCCGCAAACCCTAATTATGATTGAGAAAAAGGGAGAATAATATAGCGAATGACTGTTCCTAGTAAAGCTGTTCCCAAGATGCCGATTAACGTCCAAATCTGGGCTTTCTGAGAGCCTTTTAATTCTTTTGTATCTTCTTTTACTCCTTCAATATCTTTTTCTAAACTATCGACTTTTTCCTCTAATCTCGCCTGTACTATTTTAATATCCATAACATCTTTTTGCAGATTATCTAACTTCTGATTAATTGAACCTAAAATTTCCTTGAGGTCTTGTTCAATAGTAACTGACATCTGATGATTCTCCTAATAATGATAGTTATCAGCATTGTTGTCTATCTTATCTTAAGTGCTTGCCAAACATTGCGCCTCATTTTCCCCTGCTGCCTTCTCTAATTGTTGCCCTACCGCTACCATGATCTCAACTAATTTATGAGCCGATAATTTCTGATTAAGCCAATCCTTTCTCAGCCAACCATTGAGGATTATATAAACGAGATTGATAACGGGCCCCACCATCACAAAGAACAGTAACTATGGTGTGGCCTGGTCCCATTTGTTTAGCTAAAGCCACGGCAGCAGCCACATTAATACCCACAGAACCCCCCATAAATAAACCATCTTTTTGTAATAGTTGATAAACAACTTTGATGGCAGTGGGATCATCAATTTGAATGGCATCATCTATGGGTGCGCCTTCCATATTAGCCGTAATACGACTATTACCAATCCCTTCGGTAATTGAACTACCTTCCAGGGTAATTGTCCCGGTTTTCACATAACTATATAAACCGCTACCCATCGGATCCGCCACCACACAACGCACCTGGGGATTTTGGTCTTTTAAAAACATCGCCACCCCCGCGTAGGTTCCCCCGGTTCCCGTGGCAGCCACCCAAGCATCAATTTTACCGTCGGTTTGTTCCCAGATTTCCCGGCCGGTGGTTTCGTAGTGAGCGCGACGATTAGCCAGATTATCGAATTGATTGGCCCAGATAGCATTTTCCATCTCACTGGCCAATCTCCCCGATAATTTAACGTAATTATTGGCATCTCGGTAGGGAACCGCGGGAACAGTACGCACTTCTGCACCCAATGTTCTCAATAGGTCGATTTTCTCTTGGGATTGGGTATCGGGAATGATAATCAGGCATTTATAACCTTTAGCATTGCAGATATGGGCCAAACCGATGCCAGTATTGCCGGCGGTTCCTTCGACAACGGTTCCCCCCGGTTGGAGAGTACCGGCTTTTTCCGCTTCTTGAATAATATATAAAGCGGCGCGATCCTTGACCGAACCACCGGGGTTAAGAAATTCGGCCTTACCGAGAATCTCGCAGCCGGTTTCCTCGCTAAAACTATTGAGACGAATTAGGGGAGTATTACCCACCGCATCGACGAAACCATTTTTAATATCCATAATCTGTTATTTTTCGTGCTGTTCCTAGGCTGAGACGATTTTTTGTACCAAGGGATGACGCACCACATCGGCCCGCGATAGGTAAGAAAAAGCGATCCCTTCTACTGATTTTAGGATTTTTTGAGCGGCAATTAACCCCGATTCCTGTGGTTGCGGTAAATCGGTTTGGGTGACATCTCCGGTTACTACCATGCGCGAACTGAATCCCAAGGGAGTTAAGACCATCAATGCGATCGCACTTTCTCCACTGGGGAATTGAATCGTTGGCCAAATTCTACCACTTTAGCAAAATTGTTGTCTTTGCTGAAAATATTGATTAAATTGGAAGTTTTTAGCTGTTATTAGTTACTTAACCTAATATAGTGGTGGCATTCTGTAAGGAGTCCCACCGTGACTAACAATTCCCTCGATCCTTTGAATATTGGCAATACGATTAATACTGCCTTCCGTCTTTATCGTGATCGCTTCCAAACTTATGTATTCTTTGCTGTCCGCGCCTGTTTGTGGTCGCTTCTTCCCTTAATTTTGCAATTAATTCTCAGTCAATTACTTTATCAAACAATTACCCCCGAACAAGGCAGCGATATTGGTTTACGTTTATTTCTTTTCCCAGTACAAATTTTCTCGGCTGCTAAGTCTCTTTTCAATAATGCGGTTATCTCGCGATTAGCTTTTCAAGACATTATTTATCAGCCGGAAACTGCCGGACAAGCGGAAAAAAAAGTTAAGCCGAAAATGTGGCGCTTGTGGTGGATGCAGGTTTTGATCGGTTTGTTGGGAGCGGCAATAATCTTGCCGATAACGCTGTCTCTGGTGCTAGTCAGTTTTATCCCCATCCTTGGTGTATTGCTTATTTTACCAGCTTTTTTCTGTCTTCCTTTTTTCTTCCTTTGGTTATCTGCTCGCATTTGCATTGCCGAATTGCCCTTAGTAATTGAAGATAATTTAGGCAGTTGGCAAGCAATCAAGAGAGGTTGGCATTTAACTAAAAACTCGGCTTGGAGAATTGTGGGAGTGATATTTATTGCCAGTTTATTAATTATTCCAGTTTATATTCTGTCAGGGGCTTTGGCTTCAATTCCCTTTTGGTTCAATTCTTCGGAGAACTGGCAAACCCTCACGGAAAATCCTCTTTTTTTCCGACAAATGGCGATGTTTTCCTATGGTCTGATTACTATTTTCTTACTTCTGAGTATTTTATTAGTTCCTTTTTGGCAATCTCTCAAAAGTGTGATCTATAATCATCTTTTAGGCCAGGAAAAAAATGATGGGGGAGAATACTAATAACTGAGCAGCTGTTGATGTAAACTAAGACGCATTTAAACCGCTTATTCTTAGATTAGTTGAACTTCCCCCAATCCCTTTACTATTGCCTCTTGTCTCGTCTCAACAAGCAATTTATCCTAAATCCGTTGAGTAACCCACAGAAAAAGGGTTTCTCCGAGAAACCCTTTTTCTACTCATGATAATTCTCTCAATCCTTTTGTAGTACATATATAGTACATTTGCTCAAAAAAATCGAAAAAGGGTAAAAAGAGAAAAAAGAGAAAAAGGGTTACAAAGTCCTCCCTGCACCGCACACCACCCGAAAACCGTCGTCGTTGAAGTCGTCGCGGCGGTAGAAGTCGTAGTCGCGGTAAGCGGAACGGCAGCTATCCGGATGGAAGTACCAAGAACCGCCCCGCAGAACTTTAGATGCCTGATTTTGCTGTTTTTTGCTCTTTTTTATCTCCTCATAATTTTCGCGCCAATCATCTTGACACCACTCCCAGACATTTCCGGGCATATCATATAAACCAAAGTCGTTGGCGTAGAATTGCCCAACAGGGGTGGTTTTTTGGAGATTGCCATTATAGTTGGCTAAATCTGGGGTAAGAATTTCCCCAAAGTGATAGGGGGGGTAGGTTTCTCCTTTGTGGAGATTTAAGGGTTTGGTTTGCGCTCGACAAGCGTACTCCCACTCAGCTTCCGTTGGTAGCCTATATTTTCTTTTACTTAATTTAGAGAGCCTTTGGCAAAATTCTACGGCATCTAACCAAGATACCCTTTCAACGGGGTTTGTGCTGCCTTTAAACTCCGATGGCTCTGGTTCTAAATCTTGCTCTACTTTTAAATCTTCTCTTTGGGCAATATATAACCATTGAGCTTGGGTAATGGGATAAATACCCATCAAGAAGTTTTTCAGGGTGACGTTGTGTTGCGGCTTTTCACTTGTATTACCACTTTCTTGTTCTGAAGAACCCATTGTAAAGGTTCCCGATGGTATTTTGACTAATTCTATTTCTAGGTCATCGGTGAGTTTTTCTCTATAGATTAAAAGACGTTTTTGGGTCTTTTGGATGATTATTGTAGGCATAAGTAGGGTTTGCTGAATAAATGTGAAATATAGACGAGGTAAGGGTTTTAGTGTTCTGTATCGGCCCGCGTCCTGTAGGGGCGAAGCATTCGGGCATAACCTATCGGTGAAACCGTAGATTTTCTATCCGAATGCTTCGCCCGTACTTTTTCAGCAAGCCCTAAGTAAGTAATTATAATTAAATTAAAAATTGATTTTATACTCTATCCTTCACCAGCTAATTTTAACACAGAAGTACGAGTAGTGGCATCTAAGCGAAACTTCAGCAATTCTAGTTGATTAAGAATTGGCTCAATACGGTGTAGATAACCATTTTGTTTAGCCTTTAATAATATTCCCATTGTGCCAGTGAGTTTTATTCCTAATAAATTTGCATATCGTCTCGCCAAACCATCATCAAGTAAAGCGAGAGAATCGGTAATTTCTATTGCTAAAGCTAATACTTCTCTTTCTCCTTTTCCTAAATCAGTGACAAGGGGTAAAAGAGAAACTGATTTTGCTTGTTGAATAATTATCCAACTTAAGGAGGTTATATCAGGTAAAGAGATTCCAGAAGCTTTTCCAACGGCTAACTCTTGAGCTACTGAAAAAGGAATAATTATCTGTCCGTAAAAGTTCGGTAGTAAGTCAAGTAAGTTAGTCTGATAGAGGTATTGAATCGGTGATGTATCGGCAATTACATTAGGCATTAGCCAGATCCTCGATTAATTCTGCTTCCTTGAGTCGGAAGGTATCAACTCCATAGTCTGCAAGTTTAGAAAGAAAAACAACTCGCGGAATACCTGCTAAGTTAGCAGCAGTGCCAGAGGAAAGTTTTCCCAATTCATAAAGTTTAATGGCAGCAAGAAGAGAGATTTCCTGTGCTAGTTGTTCTGGGGTGAGATGTAAAGCGAGAGCGGTTTCATCGGGTAGGGAAAGAGTGATTTGGTACATGATGAATACTAGGATTAATTGATTGTAGGGTTGATTGTAGGGTTGATAGGTTTGATTCTAGGTTTGATTGTAGGGTTGATTCTAGGTTTGATTGTAGGGTTGATTCTAGGTTTGATTGTAGGGTTGATTCATGAATCAACCCTACCTTGATAAGGGGAAAACCTAAAACCCGTCTTCAATTTAATTATAACCAGCTACTGATCAGCTAACCTCATATAGTACATTTGTTCAAAAAAATCGAAAAAGAGAAAAAGGGTAAAAAGGAAAAAAAGAGAAAAAGGGTTACAAAGTCCTCCCGGCACCGCACACCACGCGAAAACCGTCGAGGCTGTCGAAGTCGACGCGGCGGTTGAGGTCGTAGCGGTAAGCGGAACGGCAGCTATTCGGATTGCTGAACCAAGAACCGCCCCGCAGAGCTTTTTTTGCCTGATTTTGCTGTTTTTTGCTCTTTTCTCGCCAAGGACTACCATCATTAGGTGCGCCTTGATAATTTTCCCGGAAGTCATCCTGACACCACTCCCAGACATTGCCGTGCATATCATACAAACCAAAACCATTGGGGGGAAATTGCCCCACGGGGGTGGGTTTGTCGCGACGTTCTCCTGCTGGTTCCTTAGCAAAGCGTTGCGTAGCATCGTAGTTAGCTAAATTTGAGGTGAGGGTTGCTCCGAAGTGGAAGGGGGTGGTGGTTCCAGCACGACAAGCATACTCCCATTCCGCCTCACTGGGTAGCCGATACTGTTTCTTGGTCATTTTAGAGAGCCTTTGGCAAAATTCTATGGCATCTAACCAAGATACATTTTCAACGGGGTTTGTGCTGCCTTTAAAATATGATGGCTCTGGTTTTAAATCTCGCTCTACTTTTAAATCTTCCCTTTGGGCAATATATAACCATTGAGCTTGGGTAATCGGAGTTTGACTTAGGTAAAAAGGGGCGATTTTTACTAAATGTCTGGGGGATTCTCGTTGGAACCAATCCCTATTGTATTTTTCCACTAGCCGCGCTATTTCCTCCGCTTCGGTTCCCATCCAAAACTCCCCCGAAGGAATATAGAGCATTTTTAAGCTGGGGGGATTTTCTTCAAAGTAGAAGGCTCTCACGGGTTCTTTAGCGGTAATTTGTCCCGTCTCATCCACAAAAACGGTTTCAGACTTGAACAGGGTTAGGTTAAATTTCTCGGTGATGATTTCTTCTTCTGTGTTATCCAAGACTTCCCTAAACTGGACTGGCATTGTCTCGGCGGTTATTTCTTCGCTTGCCAAAATTTTAAGCTGCTCAGGGGTTAAACGAAGACGCTGATACAGTTCCCCATCTTCTACGCTGAAATCCTTAAGTCTATGCTTGAGCAGTTGAAACAATATTTCCTCTCCTCCCGTAAGCTCTTTTACCTTAGCTATGGTTACGGTTTTATATTTCCTCAGCCACTTTTCCTCAACCGGTGGGGGTGGAGGTGAGTCAACCATAGATTGCAGCTTTTGGCTAATTTCTTGGTACTTTGCTTCCCCTAGCTTTTGGAAAACCTTAGCAGATACCTTGGCAAAGGCGCGAACTAGATTAGCTGCTTCTTTGCCGAGGAGAACTTGGGGATTTGTAAGAATAAGACCAAAAAAGGTGGTGGTACTCAGGTTAAGTTTTTGGGCGATGTATTCCGAGAGGACAAAAATTACCTCTAAGGCGCGGCTATTCCCTAGTTCAGTGAGCAGAAGCTCTCTCACTTCATCATCAAATTCAAAATCTAGGCTGTTGGGGGGAGTATGAAAGTTAAATTTACCTCCTTTGTCCCACTTCACTGGTTCCCCTCCTAGATAGACTTTAAGAAAACCGCTAAGGATGACTTCTGCTATGTTTAGGGGGTTAGAGGCGCTTAAAAGTTTGCTTTGGATAAGACGGATGATGGGAAGATTTACCGGGGCTGCGGCTAATTTTTTCAGTAATTCCCAAGCTAGAGGTGAGGCGGTACTAGCGAATAGTTCTAGAGCTTGCTTCCCAGACATCTCCGGAGAAATAGTTGCGGGTATTTCTCTGTTTTGGGGGGATTTTTCTAGTAGTACCCCCGCACAGGTGGCGTTGCTGTCACCACTGACAACGAGCGCCCAAGCTTTTAAGGATGAAGGGGTTAGGGAGATGGTGGGTAGGGGAAAGTAGGTTTTTTGGATTGTTTCTCTGAGAATATGTTGATTTTCCTCTTCCTTCTCAATTTGTAGCAGCAGGGGGATAGAGGTAAATCTCCAGTTTTGTGAAGGTTTCCGGGGGGTTTGGTTGACTAGGGAGACGAACCAACCTCGACTAAGGGCGGTTCTTTCCCACATTGCTTCGGGGAAGGGAGAAAGCAGGGTGACGATTTGGTGTTTTCCCCAGTCTTGAAGAGCTTGGTTATAGCGTCCTTGATACCAGTCTGGGGAAGTACAATCACTGTAGAAGAGGATAAGTCTTTCGCCGCGAGGATGGATGAGATCTTTTGGGTGAATTGAGCAAGTATCGTTAGAGTAGGTGCGGATGGCTAAATTTTGCCTGTCTTCGTCCCATCCTATGCGGTAGAGTTTGACATCCCGAAAGGCCCCGATTTGTTCTAGCCAATCGCGGATTTCCCCGGCCATTTCTTTCCAAAAGACCATGGAGGCCCATTCTTCAATCAGTAAAACTACCTCTAGGGAACGGACTTTTTTGGCTTGGTAAACGGGTATTAGGGCTAAACTGCCATCTTTCTTGCCGATGCTATACTCGGCCGATTTCTGTACGGTGCTGTTTAGGTTTATTTGTCTTTGGGTGGCTGAGTCTATCTTTTGGATGAGGGGACGCACTGCCCGCCCTAATTTTAGGGTTTCTCGCCAGAATTTGGCATCGGGGATGCTAATGGGTAGGGTGTCTGCGCCTATCTTCTCAGGCTGTTTTTGTGCTTCTGTCTCGCGTATTAAGGGAACTTCATCCGATGGGGCTGCTGGCTCTTGGGTTTCGTTTTTACTCTCCTGGGGGGGGTTTTTAGTGGTCGGGGTTTCTTTCTTTTCTTCCCTAGGCTCTGGACGGGGTTGGGGTTTTCCTTCTTCTTCTTGGGTGAGAACATACCACCATAAACTATCAGCTATCTGGTAACTGTCTAGGTCCCATCCCCTGCCCTTGACAAAGGTGATAAATTTATCAATCAGTTCTGGTGTGGGAAGGGTTTGGGTCATGTATTGCCTGTGTCGGTGAGATAGGTAAATAGTAGGTTGGTAAGGGACTTTAATTCTGCACCCGTGGGTTTATCTTGGCCTATGCTCATAAAGACGGCGTTTAAAAGCTGGTCTGTTGCTAGTTCCCCTTTTTCTCGTTTTTTAACATATTCTGCGATCGCTGCTTCTATTTTTTTACTTTCGGGACTGGCTTCTTTATAATTAAAATGGCTTTTTACTATCTTTTTTAGTTCCTCTGGGGTGGGGTCGGGAATTTCTAAGAGCAGACATCTACGTTTAAAGGGTAGGGGAAAATCCCTCTCGCCGTTGCTCGTCATAATCACTATGGGGAACTGTTGGCAGCTTACCTTACCTTGGGGGATGGATTCCCATTCACCGTCATGGGTTTGTACTGGTATTGGTTCGTTTTCGGTATCTTTCGCGAGTCGGGAAAGTTCGGTGATTTCAAATCTTCCCTCTTCAAAAAGGTTTAAGAGGTCGTTGGGTAGGTCGATGTCACTTTTATCTATCTCATCGATAAGCAGTACCCGGGGATAATTTCTCGGACAGAGGGCTGTCCCCAAGGGACCCAAGCGGATATACTGCCCTATGTCTTTTTTTTCTTCTAATTGGTAATCTTGCAAACGTGCGATTGCGTCGTAGTAGTATAATCCCTCTTGTAGGGTGGTGCGGGTATTAATTGGCCAGACTAATACTTCTCCTAAGTCTAATTCGTAGGCGATTGCGTAGGCTAGGGAGGTTTTCCCTGTACCCGGTTTCCCTGTGACTAAAATAGGCCGGCGTAGGTGAATGGCTGCGTTTACGGTTTCGATGGTTTTATCGTTAACTATGAGTTGTTTTCCCCGCTCCTCGGATTTGTTGGTGGCGAAGCTTCGCCAAGGTGGGATTTTTGGCCAGGGAATCTCATCCCTTGAGCGTTTTTGATGATTGCCTTGAAAGATTTTCCATGAACTCATAGTTAGTTAACCTAGGTGCTGAGATGTTAAGTAGTGGAAGGGGGGCATCCGATTAGGGTCTTCTAGAAGTAATGATAAATGATGCCCGAAATAGTCAGATTGGGATTCCTGTTTTTCAGGTGGATTTCTTGCCTTATGTATTAGTTTTGGCAGTTCGGTGATGGGTTGATTGCTAACTAGGGCATTAATTTCATCTTTGTGAGTTGGCGATAAATTATAACGGCGTGACCAAAGGGCTAAAGGTATGCCTTCTGATGCTATTTCTATAAGCATTTCTTCATGACTTTGTTGACAATCACAAAGATTAATCCATAGGGTTAAATTTTCTTGTCGGCGGCAGTGATGTTTACAGTCATTATCTTGTATGTCTTCTACGATTATTGCTTCATTTTGTAATTTCTCCCATTTTTTTATCCATTTTTTGTATGGGTCAGAAGTTTTGTCTATACAAGACCTTGCTGAAAGACGACTATTAACAAAGTAATTTTCTTTTAGTTTAGTATTTGGTTTAAATTCACTTTTATACTCCCAAGATTCAAAATCACTAGATAATAGCTTTTCATCGGCGAAGAACTCAACGGACGTTATTTCTTCACTCCGTTCTCGACAGTCATTAATAATATGGGTTAAAGTATGGTTATGATCATACAGGGGTATATGCTTAATATCTTTGTTTTGAATGTTGTTAGGATTTAATCGCCAAAACCAAGCTCGTATTAGATATTTTTCAATATTTTCAATAGTCGTAATATTCTTATACTGAAGGTTTTTGCTACTGTCCACCTTTATAATTAAATAGGCTTCTAACCCTTCCTTCGGTAATTCAATCCGCTCCAATTGTGTGCTTGTTAATTGCTCATAATCAAGGTCACTAATATTTGTCTGCATTTTTAAATCATTGACCGTTTGCTCAAAAATTAATTGAATTAATGGATCATCAAGGCGTTGATCATAAGCTAAGTTATGTAGTAAGCTAAACAAAAAACTTTCTTCATAATCTTTAATCTTCTCAATCAATTCCTTAAGGTTACTATTTTGTATTTTAGGATCATCAGATAAATAGGATTTGATTATAGCAGCAGTCATCGGTCTTTTTATCTTTAATTCATTATTTAACTTTTCAAAGATTTTAATCTTATCATTATTCTCTACGTTAATCTTATTAATAATTTGCGATTTATTTTTTAAGTTAATATATTCTGTAATCAGTGGCACGAATTGGTTTTTCTGTATTTTTTCTCTATTTTCTCCTGTTACATGATTAAAGGCGTTGGTGATTTTCCCAAAAAAATTTGACATTTCTCTTCTCAAATGTCCTTCAGTGCAATTACAATTAGCTGAAGCTAAAATTTCTGAATACTTTAATCTTTCATAACATCCTTTAATACCTTTTAATTCTAATTCACTTAGAGTTAGGTTCTGTTTTCCCTCGCGCAACAATTCTAGGACATTATCCACAAACTCTTCCTTCAACTCTTCCTTAGTCATAATTTAGACAGTTGTAGTGATAAGTAACTCAACACTAATCCTATCACACACAGGACTCCCAAGCAAGAGCCAATAAGTCTGTCTAGGCGTTAAAAATTGTCAGATGCCCCCCTTATTAAGGGGGGATTAAAGGGGGGACTAAGGGGGGATCGGCACCCCCCTTATCAAGGGGGGCAGGGGGGATCGAACCTAAAATCCATTTTTAATTTAATTATAACCAGCTACTTAAGTCTGTCTAGGCACTAGCAACGGTTTGTAACAAAAAGATCGGTTTGTAACAAAAAGATCTTTGAGAAAGCTAAAAAGATCATTTTAGCCACTGAAAAGCACGCCAAAAGATCCTTGGAGATTTTAAAAAAGACGATCAAAATGCTACCTATTCCTCTATTTTGCAAGTTTATTATGAAAAAAAACAGAGGAATTAAGCCTATGTATTTATCAACTGATCAGATTAAATCACTAACCCAGAGGCTAAAAAATCGCTTGGGGTATGTACCCAAAGAAGCTTGGGTAATTAATCTCGCCATCGAGATAGAAATCTCTCCAAAGCCGTTTTTTAGTGATGGGCAATTAGTCCAGCACTACCGAGAAATCGAACAGCTGCACAGCTAATAAAACCGCCTGAATTTGGTTATTTAACCATTTTCAGGACAGTACAACTTATTTTCTACTGTCATGATACTGAAAAAACCCACCCCAACACAAGCATCGGCTTTAAGGGATAATCCACGCCTAGGGATGCTCCAACTCAGCGATAATCGTCTCGTACAAGCTTTCTTTGACTGGCTAACAGGCTACTACCTTGCTCCCCCTCTCTGGAAAAGCACGCCCTCCTTAGAGCTAATCTATGGCATACTCCAGTATATAGGCGGATTAGCGATCGCTCTTAGCCACTGGCAATTAATACCCCTAGGATGGCTGCTATCCGTAGCTGGAGCGGCTCAATTGCAGGAAATAGCCCACTTTTGCGCCCATAATGCTTTTTTCCCTCAATATCCCACTTATAACCATCTTTTAGGTTGTTTACTTACCTTAATTACCGGGAAAAAGCCCTTTCCATTGTTCAAAAAAGATCACCTATTAATTCACCACCCGCCGAAAAACTTAGCTACCATGAATGACAAGGGGAATACCCCCTACCTAGTAGAAGAGTTAGGTTTTGAATTTGGCCAAGAAGAGGCCTTCTATTGGCAAAATTTGGGCAAGTTATTACTCTCTCCCAAGTTTTACGGAGAAACCTTCCTTGCTCGTCTGACTAATCTCCTTAAAGCCCCCATTAACTATCAAATAGCTACCCTGATTGTGCTTTTCTTGGCCTCTGTTTGTGCGGGTTTAACCCATTCTTGTTTAATCTGCTTACTCTGGGCGGTATTTACCCAACTCGGAACCTATGCAGCCGCACTCTTGCAACAGCTACCGGAGCATAATTGGGCCTATGAAGCCGATGAGAATGAGGGAGCTAAATCTCAGGTAATTGGTAAATCTTTTGCCCTATATTTGGGTGCTTATCCTCCGCACTCGGACCACTGGTTAGAGTGGTTAAAATGGTACATAGAATTAGTGGGAGCAGTCTTTATCCGGCTAATCATCCTTCCAGTTAGCCTAGGGGCGCACTGTGTTCACCATGCTACACCAAACGATAACAACTGGGCTAATCAACTATACACCCTAAGAGCTTTTCAGACTGGCTCGGTGAAAGGATGGCAGCGTTATCGATTCCTTGAGGTTTGGGGATACCGAAACTCCTTAAACTACGTCTTTGTCGGTTTTAGTTTAAGGGGAAAAAGCTAAATTAAACTCGGTGTGCAACTATATTTTTAGTCTTGATTTACAACAAGGCTTTCAGAAATCAGCAGAGATAAAGTATCCTCTGGAACCCTGATTCTGTCGTTTTTAGTTGCACATCGCGTTAAATTAACCTAATTCTATACTCTCTCGCAAGAGTACAAGAGCGACTATCTCAACAATCTGTTATTGGCTCTCCCAGGTTTGGTGGGTAAAATGTATTCTAAGATACATTACTCCTAGCGAGGGAGTGGAGCGAACCACAAAGACACAAAGGACACAAAGATCGATCCTG
>NZ_JAPZQM010000636.1:0-1848 GCF_027530565.1 Microcystis sp. LE19-10.1B
TAATTCTCCGGTTTTTGGCTGAAAAATTCCATAGACAGGTACTTGTAAGATTTGCTCGTAAAAATACCATTTTCCATAGGGATAGTGAGGGTTGATGGAATATTCACCCCCTTCGGTTTCCGAGATAAACTCTAGGACAATAGCTGGAATTTCTCCTTCAAGATGGGGAGTATAACTGCGCCGAATTTTTCCGATGGGAATCGGTTTTACCGAGGGAATATAAACCCAATCAGGTGCTTTGACAACAGTTTGAGTTTTAACGGTAGCACACAAGCCAAAATTAGAGGCAATTAGCATCGATTCCAGAATTAGTCCTGCTAATTCTAGGGATTCGCGTAAAGCTGCTGCTAATAGGGGTTGCAAGTTGTTGTCCACAGGTTCGTCAGGTAGAATAAAATCATCGGGCAGTTTTTCCCAGGTAATAGTTGGTAAGGGGTTTGACTGAAGTAGTTGCATGGCTGTCATAAGTAATTTCACTAATTCAAATATCTAAAATGGGCTATAGATTTTCAGGATTAACTCCCAACTCTTTTAACTTTTGCACCAAACGTTGGCGAGCAATTTGTTCTTGCTCAAGTTCTAACTCAGCTTGTTCGGCCCGTTGACGCTCCTGCTCGGCTCGTTGCCTTTCTTGCTCTACTAACTCACTCCCCCATAATAACAGATTGCCCGACTTATCCCACCAACGTAACCAATAGGCTGTTACTTCCGCTTTTTTTCCCTGCCAGACTCCCAAAAATAAGTTAATCTCTGCTATCCAATAACGATTGTTTTCATTAGGTTTTTGTTGTTCATATCTTCCTTGATTCAATCGATAAATTTCTAATTCTCCGGTTTTTGGCTGAAATATTCCATAGATAGGTACTTGTAAGATTTGCTCGTAAAAATACCATTTTCCATAGGGATAGTGAGGGTTGATGGAATATTCACCCCCTTCGGTTTCCGAGATAAACTCTAGGACGATGGTAGGAATTTCTCCTTCAAGATGGGGGGTGTAACTGCGCCGAATTTTTCCGCCAGGAATCGGTTTTACCGAGGGAATATAAACCCAATCAGGTGCTTTGACAACAGTTTGAGTTTTAACGGTAGCACATAAGCCAAAATTAGAAGCAATTAGCATCGATTCTAGAATTAGTCCTGCTAATTCTAGGGATTCCCGTAAAGCGGCTGCTAATAGGGGTTGCAGGTTATTGTCCACAGGTTCGTCAGGTAGAATAAAATCATCGGGCAGTTTTTCCCAGGTGATTATCGTTGATTTTGTTGGTAAATCAATAGCAGATGGTGTCATTGTCGTCAACAGTCCTTCCTAATATTTAATAAGCTCTCATAAACTGCCCGCAACTAAGTAGGTGCATTAAATTAATTATAAAATAGACCTGTAGGTGGACAATGCCTGCAATTAGTTCATACACTATCATCAACTTCAACTCCTAGCGCTCTTAATTTTGCTGCCAAGCGTTCGGCTCGTTGCTTTTCCTGTTCGGCTCGTTGACGCTCTTGCTCGGCTCGTTGCCTTTCTTGCTCTACTAACTCACTGCCCCATAATAGCAAATTTCCCGACTTATCCCACCAGCGCAACCAATTAGTAGTAAATTCAGCTTTGGTTCCTTGCCAGATACCGATAAACAAGTTAAGTTCTTTTATCCAGTAACGATTATTCTCATCTGGCAACTGCTGCTCATACTTTCCTGCCACTAAACAATAAACATCTAATTCTCCGGTTTTTGGCTGAAAAATTCCATAGACAGGTACTTGTAAGATTTGCTCGTAAAAATACCATTTTCCATAGGGATAGTGAGGGTTGATGGAATATTCACCCCCTTCGGTTTCCGAGATAAACTCTAGGAC
>NZ_JAPZQM010000345.1:0-13146 GCF_027530565.1 Microcystis sp. LE19-10.1B
GCCTTTCAGCTTTTGGGCAGTTTTGATATAAAGGGCTTTCAGACTATCGGTTAGTTGAATCAGGGATGCTGGTTTCATGCGAGTTCCTCACTCTGAGGATTTTCCCGTTATTATAGGATCAATCATTCTCTGTAATTCTCCAGACGGATTTAGGTGTTGGGTGTTGGGTTTCGCTTTCCCTGAGAATTGAGAGGGTTTCTTTAACATATTTATTCGCTCAAACCAACCTACGAAACTACGGGCGCTCACTACTTAATTTAATCACTTGTTGCTCAGGAAATTTAAGGGTAAGTTCCCATTCTCCCCCTAATTCCCTCATCATACGGGTTAAATTTTCTAGGGTAAGATGTTGTTTTAAATCATCCGATTTTGCTGAGAAACAGGGCTGTTCACTTTCGCTTTCCGTGATTTCTTCTGAAGCAAGTCCTAGGCGTTGAAGAAGTTCATCAATGATTTGCATTTCTTGTAAAAGCTCTTGGGTTTTAGCTTCAATTTTTGCCCTTCTTTCAGAGGGCAGTTTATCCATTTCTTCATCAAAGGTAATCATAGATTTTGCTCCGTTAAGGTTTTTAAATAGGCTTCAAATCTTTTTTCGGCGATGGGAATGTTTTTTTCATACCATCTTTTATCGCCAGTTTTATTTCCTCCTACTAGCTAAAGTAGCTAAAGTAGGTTGGGTTGAGGCACGAAACCCAACAATACACCCAAGGAAACTAAAGTAGGTTGGGTTGAGGCACGAAACCCAACAATAGACCCAAGGAAACCCAACAAAAAGATTCAGACGGATTTAGGGGTTGGGTGTTGGGTTTCGCTTTTCCTGAGAATTGAGAGGTTTTCTTTAACATATTTATTCGCTCAACCCAACCTACGAAACTACGAAACTCTAAAGTAGGTTGGGTTGAGGCACGAAACCCAACAATACACCCAAGTAAACCCAACAAAAAGATTCAGACTGATTTAGGTTTTGGGTGTTGGGTTTCGCTTTTCCTGAGAATTGAGAGGTTTTCTTTAACATATTTATTCGCTCAAACCAACCTACGAAACTACTGATTAACATAATTTTTTAGTTCAGGATGTGCTAATAATTTTTGAACATCAGCAAAAATTTTGTTTGTCCGTAAAATCTTTTTGAGGAAATCAATATTGGCAAGTTGAGAATTAATACTTAAAGCACTTTCAGCGAGTTTTAATGCTTTATCTTTTTCGCCTTGATGATAAAAAGCAACGGCTAAAGCTAATTGAATTTCGGCTGATTGATTGTTAATTATTAGTGCTTTTTCCCATTGTTTAATTGCTTCACTTATTGACCCTTGTTCATACTTAACTAAGCCGATGCCCATCATAGCAAACCAAGCATTTTTGTTAATTTTAATAGCTTTGTTGTAGTCAGAGAGAGCTAAATCGTATTTTTGTTGGAGACGGTAAAGATTCCCCCGATTGTAGTAAGCCTCAACTAAATTAGGATTAATTTCAATAGCTTTGTTGAAGTCAGCTAAAGCTAATTCGTCTTTTTGTTGGAGACTGTAAATAACCCCCCGACCTAAGTAAGCCTCAGCTAAATTAGGATTAATGTCAAGAGCTTGGTTGAAGTCAGCTAATGCTAATTCGTATTTTTGTTGGTCATTGTAAATATTCCCCCGATTGCTGTAAGCCATAGCTAACTTAGAATCAAGTTCAATAGCTTTGTTCCAGTCAGCTAAAGCTAATTCGTATTTTTGTTGGTAATAGTAAATATTCCCCCGATTGCTGTAAGCCTCAGCGAAATTAGGATTAATGTCAATAGCTTTGTTGAAGTCAGCTAATGCTAAATCGTATTTTTTTTGGTAATAGTAAAGCTCCCCCCGACCAGAGTAAGCCAGAGCATAATTAGGATTAAGTTTCATAGCTTTGTTGAAGTCATCTAAAGCTAATTCGTATTTTTTTTGCAAGGAATAGGAACCCCCACGAATCACATACCAAAAAGCACGAGGAGCGCGATTAATTGCCTGAGTAATTGTGTCTAATCCCTCATCATAACGTTTTAACTCATATAATACTACCCATTTTATGATATAAGATTTAGGATTATTGGGAAACAGAGAAATCGCCTGATTAATCACCGTTAAGGCTTGCTCATAATTTTCTAAAGAGCGATAAACTACACTTTGCTGTTGTAAAATACTACTGTGAAAGTTCTTTAAATCTTCCCCTTTAGGTAAGGTATTAATCGCTTGTTGCAAAGCTTCTATAGCTGGTTGATCTTTATCTAAAGCACCTAACGCTAATCCCTTCCCATACCAGGCTAAATAGACATTCTTGGGGTCATTTTGCTTAATCGCCTCATCAAACGCCTTAATTGCTTCCTCATGCCTCCGTAACCGCCATAATTGTCCTCCCCTTTCTATCCAAATATCCGCCTTCGCATTGGTATTAGGGACAATAACACCAGTAATCGCTTGAATAATTTCTTGTTTTTGTTGCGGACTAACTTGGGGTTGAGCAGTGGTTAATAATTGCGGTTTTACCTTCAATCTTTCTTGCAATCCGATAAAAGTGCTAATGGGAATCCCTAAACTAAACCCTAACTGAATTTTCCCTACCCCTGCTGTTTCCGAACTTCCATGAATCCCTATTACTCTCCCCTGAGAGTCTAAGACTGCACCGCCACTCATGCCCCCAAATGTGATGCTGGTATAAACTAATTCATAGCCTCCGGTTAAAGAAGCAACACTTTGTAATGTTCCACTTTGTTGAGTGCTTAAAGGACTTTGGCGGGTTAGTAGTAATCCCGTTTCTTTCTCGATAATTCTACCGCCACTAAACAACCATTTCGAGGGATTTTGTCCAATTTTGGGGAAGCCTGCCGCAAAAACAAAATCACCGGTATTTGGGTTATAATTCGCTATTTCCGCAACGGGATAATTGTCCAGGCTTTCAAACTGAAAAACTGCTAAATCTACCCCTTCCTGACGGATGATGGTGCTTTTCTCGATGTTTCGAGTTTTGCCGTCGCTGGTGACGACGGTGTAGGTGTGATCGGCACATCTGGTGGTGCCTTTGATTTTTTCGCAGAAGACGTGATCGGCGGTTAAAACTGTGTAAATATTCCCTTCTTTAGCGATAATGACACCGCTACCGTTTCCACCGCTCGTACTATCAATCCGGACGGTGAAACCCTTCGCTTTCGCTTCTAATTCGGCGATATAGTCATTAGAGGCGGTGGTTTCTATATCGGGGTTCACCGGCGGTAGGGGTAGGTTATAGGCGCTGAGGATTTCGGGACGGATGTAGATTAATAGGGTATTGATGGGAATGCCCCAATTAACCGCTCTCATCTTTTGGATTTCTGCGTCTGTGGGTTTTGTACCGTCTTCGTAGGTGTAGTTAGAGAGAATCGGATGGGCCGATCGCCCGTTAATGCCGATTAACTCCCCATCAACAAAAATGCCGCCGCCACTCATTCCCTGCACGATATCGCCACTATAACCGACGCTGTAGCCATCCCGGAGGGGTCGAGCGCTCACCTGTTCGAGGGTTCCCTTTGTCGTCCGATACTGTCCCGTTTCGGCAACATATCCCGCGGCCACCACTTCTAAACCGATCCTGTTTTGATTGATGGTAAACTCCGCGATGGTGGCGATCGAATATTCCCGGGTATCGCTAAACTCCAGCAGGGCGAGATCTTGATTCTCCGATAGGGAATTGGGGACAATGCGGGCCGCACGGCTGTGGCCGTCGTAAGTTTGTACCTGTAGGGTTTTCGTGTTGCGGGTAACGTGGGCGTTGGTTAGGACAAGGTAATTATCGCCTTTTTTAGCAATAATCGTCCCCGATCCCCGATTTGTCTCGCTAGTAATCTTAACGGTGACTCGTTGTAGGAATTGCTCCTCGGTAAGCTCCCGATCGCCCTGTGCCGTCAGAATGGGATGATTAGAAATATTTCCGGCAGCCGGGGTGATAAGGGTTAACCCGGGTTGAGGCAGTAGGGAGAAAAGAAGGATGAGGGCGATCGAAGGTTTGATCATGGTTGTTACCTAGAGTTTGCTGAATAAATGTGAAATGTAGGCAAGGTAAGAGTTTTGTCGTTTTTCTCGTGAAACAGGTGCAAGATTTTGAGAGAATCGTGCTTCAAAACCTTGCGTCTTCATCGGCCCGGCTCCTGTAGGGGCGAAGCATTCGGGCAATAACCTATCGGTGAAACCGGAGATTTTCTATCCGAATGCTTCGCCCGTACTTTTTCAGCAAGCCTTACCTAGCTATTTTAAGTAGTAAGAACGAAGAAAAAAGAAGATACCGGAGGTGGTGAGAAGTGCGATCGCTGGGGGGATAATCGGAACCCAGAGACCGAAATAACTAAAGAGAAGCCAACCGATACCAGTAAGGGAAATCACAGCGATCGCCAATGTCAAAAGTACCGTTTTTACCCGAAGAAAACGCCACGTTAATAATCCCCCCACCAGGGACCAACCCAACACCCAGAAAGCCTCCTGTAGGGGATTCCAGAAAGCGATCGAGGTACGTTTTCCTTCCATTGTATCGAGAATTTGACTGACTGCGTGCGCGTGCAAATAAACCCCCGGAATTGCTTCCGATGGGTTGCGACTAAAGGGGGTTAAAAAATCATCGATCCTGGGTTCTGTTACTCCAATCAGGACAATTTTTTCCCGGACTGATTCGGAATTAAAACGCGAATCTAAAACCTGTCGGAGAGATTTTTTCGGGGCAATTTTGATGATTGCATCGATGCCATTATCGGCGATTCGACGGTAAGCGAGCATAACTTGACGGCCGGATCGGGTATCGGATTGACTGGTTCTGTAGGGGCCGCGGTTGGATTGCAGCCAGTCACCGAGATGAGTATCCCCGATATTAATTTCTAGAATTCCCCGCTCCAGTTTATTGCAGTCAAAATCTTGATTCTGGGATTCTAGATATCGTTTGGCAATTAGGAGACTAAAACTAGGAGCATAATCTTTAAAATTACAGGACATTGAGTCAACTTTGGCCAAAGAATCCGGGGGAAGACAGGGAGAGGTGCGATCGAGTTTTGCCTGATATAAAAAACGACGAATTCGGGGAACTCCGGCAATGGTTTCGTCTGGCACTATGTTACTAAAACCACTCTGATTTTTTGGCAGTTCCGGGGGTGGGGGAAATCCGTCTGGTTGTGGGTAATTATTAAACTTACAAATCGAGATAAAATTAGGAGTATTTTGTAATTGTTTGGCTAGGGGTGGATAATCTTGACTGGCAGCGATGGGACGGAGGATATCTAAGGCGATAATTTGCGGTTCGTAGGGCAGTAATTTATTTAAAAGCTGCGATAATGCTTCTCCTGCGAGGGAACGTTTTTGATCGCTTCCGGGTATTGTTGGTCTTTTCATACCCATGCGATCTTGATATTCCCAATCTTGGCGATCAATGGTAATAATTAATAATCTGTCATCGGGTTTATCTTTGGGTTTTAGTTGCATCAGGCGATCATAAATATTTAATTCTAAGGGTTCTAAAATTCCTGTTTCTCTTATTGCCAAGACTGTCATCGTTACGGCTAAACCTAAACCGAAAGTTAGAGCAAATCGTCGCCAATTTTGTTGTTTTTGAGGGGAGTTACTGAAACTATGCCAAGTGGGGGGTTCTTCGGTGGGATTGGGGCAAACTACGGGCAGCCAACTGGCACAGGGATAGTCTTTTTCCCAGTCATCGTGGAGATTTTTTTGGGCTTCATGTACGGCGCTATAGAGAGATTTATTATTGGTAAAAGCGGTTAAAAAGTATTGCAGAAATTTGGGAGAAACGGGATCGGGTAATTTCTCGCGCATAAAGATTAGATGGGGTAATGCCATCCCTTTTTCCCGTGATAGTTGTTGTGCTAAACCGATACCATCACAGGAGTTAAATATCGCTAACTTTAACCCGTTTTTAGTAGCTTCTCCCAGGGAAAAGCTAAAATCAGCTATCTTTAATTTATGAGTTTCTGTTAGTTGAATTTCGCAATCTTGACCATCTTCTGTACTGGCACTATGACCGCTAAAAAAGAGGATATTCCAAGTTTCTTGACGCAATAACTGATTTAATTTTTGCGGGTGAGGGGCTTTTTCCCAGATAATTTCGGCTCCTGCTTTTCCCGCAATATCGTCTAAAGTTTTGCGATCTTCTTCGAGAAATCTTAAGTCGGTGGCATAGCCTAAAATGGCTAAAATCCGAATTTTTTCATGATTTTTTAATTGTCTGGTTAAGGTATCGTATTCTGAGACAATAATGGCTATATCTGCGCCAGTATTTTGGAGAATTTCCCATTTTTCCCAGGGGAATCTTTGCAGCCAAATATTATCGGTTTGTAACCAGATACGAAAGTTATTGCCAGAGCGCAGAATTGCGGTTTTGATCGGTTCAAATTCTGGGCTATTATTCAACCATTTGTTTAAGTTATCCTCAAATAATTTGGCTTTTTCTTGGCAGTTTTTAAAAACTAAACTCTGCTGAGAACTATTGGTAATTTGTTGGGGATTGCTATCTTTTAAGACTTTAAAAAATCCCTCTAATTCACTATAGTGACGTTGCCATTGACGGTAAAAAGTTAATAACTCTAAATTAGCTGGTAGCCTTGCTTTGATCACAGTTTGGGGACGAGAATTAAGATCGGGACGAATTTCTAATTTTACTTTAAATCCCCGATCGAATGTGCCATCTAGTTCGAGAGTTAGGAGTTTAATCATGAAGTTTTTCCTCGCTTATACTTGTAAATATTCGGTTACTCTTGCCGATTCTAAAGCCACTTCAATGAAGAATTTATCCCCCAATTCAGCATCAAATCGATAACGAATAAATTCATCGTTATCTGTGGCAATTACTTCTCGAAAAACCTCACCAGTTTCGGTGAGAATACTTAATCTTAAATGGGGGGGTAAAGTGCTTGTTTCTCCCGTGGGGTAAACAGTCGCTTGCAGGCTAAATATTTCTTCAGTTTTAGCGATAGTAATCATCAAAGCGAGGGGATTTCCCAGTAATTCTACTCCTAAATCTTTGATGCGTTTAATTTCTGTATTTTTGAAAGCTGGAACCAGTGACAGTGAGCTAAAATCGAGGATACTTTGCCAATCAATGGGGAAATTATGGGCAAACCAATTGGTTAACTTGACGGGGGATTTTTGCCGACGGGTAATTAAAATTTTTCTCCAGTTACTATTGACGATAACTGCTGCCCATTCCTGAAAAGCAACGGCTTTTCTGGGAAAGATTAACTGAGGATTAGCTAAGATGTCTAGTAAGGTTGTCAATCTATCTAAAGATAGTTTTTCTTCCATCTTTTCCCGTTCAATCTTAACTGCTTGTAATTGACACTCTCCCCATAAATCTAAAGAATCTGATCCTGATTGCAGTTGATTTCTCGGTAGAGAGTAGTTAAGATTACGCTTAATATATTGTCCTTTTTCCTTAATATCTTTATGGGTAGTACAACCCCAAATTCTCAGATGACTTTCGGCAGTGTTTACCTGTACCGCTAGATAATAATCACCAATTAATTGAGGAATATCTACCCATTCTTGAGGAATTTCGATCGCTTCTAGATCCAGAGTTTCGCTGGCAATAACTATTACTGACTTTTCGCCTAATTTAACGGTAAAACCATTAACTCCTAGTTGCCAGAAATCCTCTTGATTTTCTACTAAGCTAACCCCAGGCATCCCTGACTGTAGATAGTTAAAAATAACTTGTTGACAGAGATAATTAACATAAAATCTCTGACGAATACTGGCATCAGTAAAACTGGCACTTTTTGCCCAACTTATCTCTTGAATATCTGCGGGTATTTCTAGCCAAATGCTATCAGGAGTTAGTTCTAACCAATCATTAACCATAATTAATCCTCCTGAGTTGTTGCGCTGGTTTGATAGTAGTATTTTAGCCATGGTTCTATTGCTTTACTAATAACTTCTCTATCGTGAGACTGGAAAGAAATATGCAGGTTTTCGCTGGCCCAGGGTAAAAACTTTTTAGCGAGGTGACGATAAACTTTATCCAGTTCCCTAGAAACCTGATATTGTTTGATAACCACCGTGGTGATTTCTGTAATCTTAGCGGCAATTGCCACTTGTCCCAACCCCAACCCATAAGTCATCTCTAGAATTAACTGAATTTGCGGATGCAGTTTTGCCTGTTGCGGCTGCTGACAAATCTGTTGAATTTCTGCCCCTAACCAAGCTAGAATTTTTTGGTGGTTTTGTTGCGACTCGCGAAAATTTTCCGCCGCTTCTAATTGCTGCCAAGGGGTATCATGGAGAGTATCTTCGATCATTTCCTCCCTCGTGCTACTTTCCTCACCCCCTAAAGGTTGCTGTAGAGAAATTGTTTTTCCTTGGGGAAATAAATAATCAAAAATAGCTTGTCCCGCATCCTCTAACCATCGGTTAATTGTCGCAGAACTGATTTTGATGGTAGAGTGGCTATCCGAGTTATAAGCAGCGGCGATTTTTTGCCAGATTTCTGGACTAGGTTCCTGAATTTTACCATCGGTTTTGATTTTTGCCTGGGCATAAATTTCTTTATAGTAATCCCAAGCTAAAAGGTAATTTTCGAGAGTTTCTCCCACTAATCCCCTCGCCAGGAGAGCTTGGCTGAGACGCGCTCCGGTAGAATTAAGTAGTAGGCTCCAAGTATTATGGCCGAATGCTTGACTAATCTGACGGATGCGATCGATTAAGCGATATTTAATCCTCTGATTGGCAAAATTATCGAAGCGAGTGGAGAATAAAGGCTTAAAGTCAGCTAAGATAGCCTCAAAACCAAGAATTCCTTCGTTAAAGTAGTCTTCGATCTGATAATCTAGTTTAGCTTGATATTTTTGATAGATTTCGGCAGCAGCCCAGTAGCAAGGTTCCTGCAAATAAGCGTATAAATGCCCACGAAAAAGATGATTTTGGGAACCGGGATTCTGATACTGTTGCTGAAAGAATAGGGCCAAATACTCCTCGGACTCGACATTAGGATCGATTGGGCCATAGCTTTCCATGTTACGACGCAAACGCCGATCACAATTCCATTGTGTCCTATTTTGCTGCAAAACTAAAAAGCAACAAAACTTCTCCAGCAAAGTCTCTCGTTTTTTCATCTAGCTACTCCCCGTGGAGGTCAACTAAACTCTCTATCGTTCCACTTGCAGCTTTTATGCAGTATTTTGGCATTTTGTTACAAATTGATCATACTCGGTCTAGGAGAGTCACATTGACATACTCCCCCAACCCCCAACAGCTAACCCCGATGGAGGACCAGAACGGGCATATTAAAAAAAAACCTGTCCAGTGTTCCTGAGAAACGTTAACATAAGTTAACAACCCCTTGACAACCGATAAGATCATCCTCAATTTATCAGGAGTTCGACAGCGTGAACAAAAACGGTAATAACAAAAAATGGCGCAATGCGGGACTATATGCCCTATTGTTAATCGTAGTCCTTGCCTTGGCCTCAGCTTTCTTCGATCGCCAGCCAGCAGTGCAACAAACTTGGAAGTATAGTGAATTTTTACAGGAAGTACGGGAAGGTAAAGTGGAAACCGTGCGCTTAAGTGCTGACCGGCAACGGGCGATCGTACCCACCCAAGATGGAGCAAATGTATTAGTTAACCTGCCCAACGATCCGCAATTAATCAACATCTTGGCAGAAAATAACGTTGATATTTCCGTACTGCCCCAAAGAGAAGAAGGAGTATGGGTAAGAGCCTTCAGTAGCCTCTTTTTCCCGATTTTACTTCTTGTTGGTCTATTTTTCTTGCTCCGTCGCGCCCAAAGTGGTCCCGGTTCCCAAGCGATGAACTTCGGCAAATCGAAAGCAAGAGTACAGATGGAACCCCAAACCCAGGTTACTTTCGGTGATGTGGCCGGGATTGAAGGGGCAAAATTAGAATTAAACGAAGTGGTGGACTTCCTGAAAAATGCCGATCGCTTCACGGCAATTGGGGCAAAAATCCCCAAAGGAGTCCTTTTAGTCGGTCCTCCGGGGACAGGTAAAACCCTGCTTGCTCGCGCAGTAGCTGGAGAAGCGGGAGTCCCGTTTTTTAGCATTTCCGGTTCGGAATTTGTGGAAATGTTCGTCGGGGTGGGTGCTTCTCGCGTCCGCGACCTATTTGAACAAGCGAAAGCGAATGCACCTTGTATCGTCTTTATCGATGAGATTGATGCTGTCGGTCGTCAACGGGGTGCCGGTTTAGGGGGTGGTAACGATGAACGGGAACAAACCCTCAACCAATTATTAACGGAAATGGACGGTTTTGAAGGTAATACAGGTATTATCATTATCGCCGCCACTAACCGCCCCGATGTGCTGGATGCCGCTTTATTACGTCCGGGTCGTTTCGATCGCCAAGTGGTGGTAGATCGTCCCGATTACGCTGGCCGTAAGGAAATCCTTAATGTCCACTCCAGAGGCAAAACTTTGGCTCAAGACGTGGATCTCGATAAAATCGCCCGTCGTACCCCCGGTTTTACCGGTGCCGATCTAGCTAATTTGCTCAACGAAGCCGCAATTTTAGCGGCACGTCGCAATTTAACCGAGATTTCTATGGATGAGATCAACGATGCGATCGATCGTGTTCTAGCAGGTCCTGAGAAGAAAAATCGCGTCATGAGTGAAAAACGCAAAACTTTAGTTGCTTACCATGAAGCTGGTCACGCTTTGGTGGGTGCTTTAATGCCGGATTATGATCCCGTCCAAAAAATTAGTATTATTCCTCGCGGTCGCGCTGGGGGTTTAACTTGGTTCACTCCCAGCGAGGATCGCATGGAATCCGGGTTATATTCTCGCGCTTATCTGCAAAATCAGATGGCTGTAGCTTTGGGAGGTCGTTTAGCTGAAGAAATTATCTTCGGTGAGGAGGAAGTGACTACGGGTGCTTCTAATGACCTGCAACAGGTGGCACGAGTAGCGCGGCAAATGGTAACTCGTTTCGGCATGAGCGATCGCCTAGGGCCGGTGGCTTTAGGTCGTCAAAATGGTAATGTTTTCCTAGGTCGTGATATCGCTTCCGATCGAGATTTCTCCGATGAAACTGCGGCAGCTATTGACGAGGAAGTGCGTAACTTAGTGGAACAGGCCTATCGTCGCGCTAAAGAGGTTTTAGTCAATAACCGCGCCATCTTGGACCAGTTAGCGCAAATGTTAGTGGAAAAAGAAACCGTGGACGCGGAGGAGTTGCAAAATATCCTCGCTAATAACGATGTGAAAATGGCGGCTTTAGCTTAAGTTTTGTAACATTTTCTTGACAAACAGCATCCTGATGGGTGCTGTTTTTTTTGTTAAATGAAAATTAATGACAAACTTAAGCTGTTAATCAGCTTAACAATAAGTAGGGTTTGCGGCAAAAAGTTTTTCTTGGGGGCAGGGTGTGGGGTGTGGGGTGTGGGGTGTAGGGTTTTACCGATTTTGAAGGGGTCAATTACCTAATTTTCAGGGAAAAAGTCCCTGAATTTTCCCCCCGATCACTCCCATATCTGGTACTTTTTGATTTACAAAAACTCTAAAAGTCTTAACCAACAAGGGTTTTACCATTATTCAGCAAGCCCTAATTATACTTGTCCCTAAAACTGGTTTCTAGCAAGGCTTTCAAAATAGCTTGACATAAAACCTGATTTAGGGGTTACAAAGGTGAGATGCTCCCTCCCTCTTAGCAATGCCATCGTTAGCATGACTTTCTGGTGATTGTTCTGCTTTATTTTTGGACTTTTCTAGTCGCAAATATTTTCTGAGATTAGAGGTTTGCCAACCAAAGCGAGTATGGACTTTTGCCAATTGAGATAGTTGCTCAATCGCCCATTTCTGTCTGACCATAACTGGCGAGAAACCTTTTCCAGACTTAGCTCCTTTTCTACTGGAAGTTAGATCAATATCGGTTTTGACATACTCAAAGTAAATATCGGTAATTGGATAGATTTTGGTTAGTTCAGAAACGACTCGAAGTTCAAGTTGACGATTAGCTCTGATTGAGGGAGCTAATTTTCCTTGTTTTCTATTTGAGAATCGTTTTTGTCGATGCGCTCTTAGATTAAAAGAAAGTTGGCGGTTAATCCGTCTTCCTCTACGTCCTCTTCGCATTAAGCATCGATTGTCTAGGCGCTCTCTTACTCGCTTAAAAGGAAGTTCTAAGTGAGCCTTCCAAAGAGTAAAAAGGGAGGATTGAACGCCAATTCCAGAGAATAATTTACCCGGGTTAATACCAATGGCAATCGGTTGGGTTTTGCTATCAGAAGGTTCAGTGGTTAGCTGGACATAGAAAATATCTAAGTCGTTGAATTTACCGATAGCTTTTCCTTGCTTAATCCACCGCCTGGCCCGACTGGGTTTGGTGGGCATTAACGACTTTCCGTCTTTTGAGATAACAGGAACTCTTGGCATGGAGATAATCCTTAAGAGTAAAGTTAAAGTCCCTTACCGCAACACAATCCAGATGTCTTGTCTAACAACGCTTTACCAATAGAGCTTAGAGAGAATCCGAACTAGGGAAGTATTCGGAGGTCTGGGCTAGATTGTGTCTCGATGCGGTAGTCTCTACTTGCGTCGCCTAAATTGGTCTAGGCAAGCCCCGTCCCTTTTAGGGCGCGGTTAGTGACGAATCAAATTATCTCAAACCCAGTCAACGCTTCGACATTTTGTCGGAAAGCGATTAAGGCATGATTAGCTTGATACTCGACGAGACCAGAGAAGATCGCCTCCGAGACTTCCTGCGAGACAACGGTTTTGATCTCAATATTGGTGTTATAACCGACCATATCTCCCTGGCGGTTGCCGTGGCGACCTGCGCCCTGGGCTTGCGAGAGGGTATAGCCAGTTACGCCTAACTCTTGCAGCAGCTTGATCATGCGGTCTTGCAAGACGGTTTCACCAATGATGACAACCAGTACAGCCGGTTTAATGGGTAGGGATGAGGATGACATGGGCAACTCCTAAAATGGGTTTTTCAAAGACAATGTTATTGACATCCTCACCACGCTACTTTTTTAGGATGGTCGCGTCAATGGGGTTGACGCAGATAGCGAAAAACGCTTAATTGCTTAAGTCTGACTCTTTCGACCCGTCCGTTTTGAGTGTCCGGATGCCGGACGGCCACTTTGAACAAGTCGAAAAAATCTAATGTTCAACCTTATTTCCTAGAAAGTTTTACTCGTTCAAGGCCG
>NZ_JAPZQM010000094.1:0-3130 GCF_027530565.1 Microcystis sp. LE19-10.1B
CTATACGGCCATCTTCACGGCCACCGATGCTGTGGAAACCACCGGCTCGGTGTCCGTGGCAGCGGCCAGCTACAGCGACGTGGCGGGCAACGATGGCGGAGCGGGTACGGACACGGTGACGATTGATACGCTCAATCCGACAGTGGGCATCACCTTCGACATCTCACCGCTCACCAGCCAGAACTTTAGCACTACGATCACCTTCCAGTTCAGCGAAGCCGTAAGCGGTTTCGCCGCCAGCGATGTGACCCTGACCAACGGGGTGCTGAGCAACTTCACCGGCAGCGGCAGCAGCTACACCGCCACCTTCATCGCCACCAACTTCCAGTCGCCAACGGGAACAGTGGCAGTGTCCAACGACTATTTCGATACCCTTGGCAACCAGGGTGTTGCCAATTCGGCCAACATCGCTATGACCGTGGGCGGCAGTCCTGACCCGAATGATGGTCCGTCTGGAGGCGATAGTGTGATTGGCTCAGGTACAATTGGCGCGGATTCCATCACCGGATCAACCGGTGACGACAACCTTAGCGGCCTCGACGGCAACGACACCATCAATGGCGGCGACGGCAACGACACCATCAACGGCGGCACTGGCGCCGACATTATCAGCGGCGGCACCGGCAACGACAACATCATCGGACTCGGCGGCTTTGATCTGATCTACGGCGGATCCGGCAATGATACCATCAATGGTAGTAATGGTATTGACACCATCGTCGGCGGGTTCGGCAACGATTCCCTGACCGGTGGCGGCGGCGACACCTTCCAGTTTCTGAGCATCTACGACCAGCAGGATGTAATCACCAGCTTCAACGACACCATCGTGTTCGATATAACCGGTGCCAGCGCCTTCACGTCCTTGGGTAGCGTGTCTTTGGGAACCACAAACTACACAGGTGCAATTGCCGGCGGTTACCTCACCTACAGCGGTGGGGTACTCTCCTACGATGCCGATGGCTCTGCGGGATCAACCTTCAGTCCGTTGGCGATCGTCACGTTGACCGGAACTCTCACCCCCACCCTCTCCGACACCAAAGTGCTGTTCCAGAACCTCTAGCTCAAGCAGGCATTCCCCGCCTTATTTCTCCAGCCCCTGCTGGCCATTATTGCGGGGAATGTTCTTAACTTCTTCTGCTCTGCACCTGCTTACCGGCTCTGGTTTTGAGCCAGTCCGTAGCCAGTCCGTAGGTTGGGTTGAGCGAATCAATAGGTTAAAGAAAACCTCTCAATTTTAGGGGAAAGCGAAACCCAACGCCCGATTATGTTACGCTACCGCTAACCCATCCTACAAATAATTGTGCCTCCCTACTTAAGTTTAACTTACATAGGGGTTGCTGAATAAATCTAAAAACCTTGTTGGGTAAGACTTTTCGACTTTTTTCCCCTCAAAAAGTGCCAGCCATTGCGGGGATCGGGGGGAAAATTCAGGTGCTTTTTCCCTGAAAATTAGGTAAGTATCTAAGCACAATTAATTACACATCTAAGCCACTACTCCGTCAGACTTCTGCTGTGATCAGTAAACAGTGAACTGAAAACTCAAATCCGATCCCTAATAGCTGTATCCTGTCTCGGAGTCTCCTGTCTCGGAGTCTCCTGTCTCGGAGTCTCCTGTCTCGACTAGGAAATTAATTTTGCACGACTACTTACATAAACTGGTACAAAAAAGCAGGGCAACAAAGCCTGAAACGACCGGCTACTGACTCCTGACGACCGACTCCTAACCCCACCAACAAACTTTTTGCCGCAAACCCTACCTATGCGGCTGGACGAGGAAAAAGAAAGAGTCGAGACGGAGCAAAAAGTAAGCGTGGAGGGATTCCGGGGCGTGTGGATATTCTCCTCTCCCATCTCCCCCGCAACGCGCACGAAGTGGTCTCCCCACACCCTTCTCCCTTCTCCCCCAATACTATCGGGACGGGGAAGAATTGATCGGGGGTAAAGAAGGAGAAATTTCGCCACCTCGAGCGAATATTTCCAGATTCCATTGACCGAAACGATTACTTTCAAAAGCAATAAAACGACCGTTACCACTAATCGTCGGACGACGCACTTCTCCTAAAATATTTTCGGTGAGATTTTTTGTTTGCAGAGTTTGTCGATCATAAATATATATATCGGGTTTACCGGACTGTTCCGACACATAAACAATATAGCGACCATCGGCACTAATATCCGGTTGATCTTGATAGGTTTTTGCTTGATTTAACCCCGGTAGGGGAACTAAACGATTAGCCACTCGATCGAATAAATAAATCGTTCGTTGACCCCTGCGATCGGAGGCAAAGACCAGATAACGACCATCGTAGTTAAAACGGGGATTATCTTCAGAGGAAGGGGTATTTAAAGTATTTCCTAAAAGCTGTTGGGGAGGGGTGACAAAACCCGCATCACTACATCCCCCCAGACTGATGATATTAACCGCAAGCAAAAGTCCCAGAAGTTTAGGAAACCTGATCATCGGTCGGCACCGGGGAAGGAAGGATACAACAATTAATATCATCAAGACAAACTTTACCCCAATGCAATGCCCAACGCACCAATTCCACCCGATTATCGGTTTTTGTTTTTGTCAAGATATTACTAATATGATTATCAACGGTACGCTTACTAATCTCCAGCTTTTCCGAGATTTCTTGATTGGTTAAACCATTAGCCACTAAATCGAGTATTTCTAGCTCTCGATCGGATAATGAAGCGGCTGTTTGAAACTTCCCAGCAGACATGAGTATAATTCCTCTCGTATATGTACTTATCATTCTAGAAGAATTTTTTCCCCAGGAATCGATAATCAGTGATCAGTGATCAGTAAACAGTAATCAGTGAAAAGACGGCACTGTTACTGCCATTTGATGATGCACACTTAATACAGATGGTTTGCGGCAAAAAGCTTTTCCTAGGGGCAGGGTGTGGGGTGTGGGGTGTGGGGTTTTATCGATTTTCAGGTGGTCAACTACCTAATTTTCAGGGAAAAAGTCCAGGAATTTTCCCCCCGATCCCCGCAATGGCTGGCACTTTTTGAGGGAAAAAAAGTCTAAAAGTCTTATCCAACAAGGTTTAACGATGTATCTGTTTGTAACTGAAGAGCCTCAAAATCTTTGTGGACAATGCTTTGAGAGGGATTGTTCCC
>NZ_JAPZQM010000186.1:0-1293 GCF_027530565.1 Microcystis sp. LE19-10.1B
TAAAGCAGCTCTAAAGAGTTTTGAGTTAAAAGTTAAACTTCAAGTTTTCATTCAGGACAAATGTACTGATTAACTAATTTTTTGGGGAAAATTAGTTAACCCATCATTATAACATATAATTAATTTGCAAGAGTTCTACTGATAACTGATTACTGATAACTGATTTTGGTCACTGATTCCGGTATGATCTGAACAGAGAATCTAGTATCAAATACCTACTCATTCTAGCGTGAGGCTCTTGCCGAACCTGTCAGCAGCAGCAATTTGTGGCGGCGGGGTACTGCTGGATCCAGAGTCTGGTTTAATTACTACTATGGGTTAACAATTAGTCGTGTATTTAGAGGGAAACTATGGCCAATAAGCCAGAGCGCGTGGTTCTAATCGGTGTAGCTGGGGACTCCGGTTGTGGGAAATCTACTTTTTTACGTCGTTTGACCGATTTATTCGGGGCCGAGTTTATGACAGTGATCTGTTTAGATGACTACCATTGCCTCGATCGCAAACAGAGAAAAGAGGTGGGTGTCACCGCACTCAATCCGAAAGCGAATAACTTTGACCTGATGTACGAGCAGATTAAAGCTCTCAAGGAAGGTCAAGCCATTAATAAACCTATTTATAATCATGAAACGGGGATGATCGATCCCCCCGAAATCATCGAACCGAATAAGGTAATCGTGATCGAGGGACTGCACCCCTTATATGATGAACGAGTCCGGTCCCTATTAGATTTCAGCGTTTATCTCGATATTAGCGATGAAGTCAAAGTTAACTGGAAAATTCAACGGGATATGGCCGAGCGCGGTCACACCTATGATGATGTGATGGCGGCTATTAATTCTAGAAAACCGGATTTCAGTGCCTATATCGATCCCCAAAGACAGTACGCTGACGTGGTGATTCAAGTGCTGCCCACCAAATTACTTGAAGATCACGAAAGTAAATTACTGCGGGTCCGTTTAATCCAGAAAGAAGGGGTAGAAAACTTTGAACCCGCTTATCTGTTTGATGAAGGTTCCACCATCGATTGGCGGCCCTGTGGTCGTAAATTGACCTGCACTTATCCCGGCATTAAACTCTACTATGGTCCAGATGGCTTCTTGGGGAATGAAGTGTCGATTCTGGAACTAGATGGTCAATTCGATAACCTCGAAGAAATGATCTACATCGAAAGCCATTTGAGCAAAACCGGCACTAAATACTACGGTGAAATGACGGAATTACTGCTCAAACACAAGGATTATCCCGGTTCTACCAATGGTACGGGTTTATTCCAAGTGTTAGTCGGTCTCAAAA
>NZ_JAPZQM010000407.1:0-19421 GCF_027530565.1 Microcystis sp. LE19-10.1B
CCCGATGAAAAAATTTTCACCCCCACAGAGGAAAGAGGTTTCCTTCCCTACACCCCACACCCCACACCCCACACCCTCTTTCAAGTCAGCAGTCAGGAGAACGATCTTTTCCGGTTTAGAATTTATCTGTATCTGGTCTGGGGCCAACAGCACCGGCGGGATTAACAAAAAGATTACCCCCGGCTTCATTTTGGAAGATACAATCGATTTTCGGTTTGCCTTCCAAGGGGCCGGTATAACCAAAGGTATTCATCCGGTTTTTACAACTTTGTACCTGCTGTCCATCGACTAATTTTTGTTGTTCTAAAATTGACCAGTTATTGCGTCGCAAAACGCAACCGGGTTGCATGACTGGTTGGGTGACAAAAACGTTAAAGGGGTTAAGAGTGACATAAACCCGCAAATCGGTGACAATGGCACTGGCCCCAAATTGCACGCATAATTCCGCATTGGGGGCGCTGCGATCGATTACTTCTCGGGAAGCGACGTTTTCGGGGCTAAAATTAGCGGTAGAACTGAATACCAGACCGAGACCCACTCCTAGTACAAAAATACCACCAATCAGGGCAATCATGGCATAGTTTAATTTTGCCAATAGGCCTCCAGGGGACGAAGCGCGGGAGTCATCGCCATAGGAGCGGTCATAATCACGATCGCGCGATCGGGGAGGAGTATAACGAGGTCTTCTATTCATAGAAATTGCTGATTTGGCTGCTATGGCGGTCAGTCGTTAGCTATTAGCTTATCATTGTTCTATCCTAGCAACCCGGGGGATAACCGACAGGATAGGTCTGGTATAGGGCTATATCGTTTTTTTTGGGGTTAGTATGCTATGGTGGATCACTAAACAGAGTAAGTCAGCCTAATCCAAGTTTCTATGCTAGATATTAGCTAGACAAATTCGGAGCGGAGGAACCATATTTGGGGGCGTATTTCTAGATTTTTTAGCCTAGAAAAGGATATCTCTCTATCCTAGCCCGTCAGCTAACTTCGTCGGCGTGGGGGGGAAGACTGAAACATCACTACATTCCTAGTAATGTCTTGATCGGTTCAGTTATGTCGCTGGTACTACTTGATAGTCATAACTTACAGGAGACATTGTTTATGGAGATTCTCATGTCAGCTTACCGATCGCAACAATTTTAAGATTTTCCGTAGATAACCATATTTTCTATGAGTTTGCTGTACATTCGGGCAAACTTTTAGTCCTATCGAGAAACCGAAAGTAAAAACAGGATCAAAAATGCTGGAATCTTTACCAATGTGGATTGCTGCGATGACTTTTGTTGCAGTCATTGTGGTTATTATGTTCGAGTGGCTTCATATTACCGTAGCGGCTTTACTGGGGGCTTTAATCTTAGTTTTTACCCATATCATGACTCTCCAGGAGGCGGTGGGTTATATCAGTCGCAGTTATGGCACTCTCGCCCTATTTTTTGGGGTGATGGTGTTAGTGAGAGCCTTTGAACCAACGAAAATTTTTGATTATTTAGCAGCACAAATGGTGCTTTTAGCCAAGGGACAGGGCAAATTATTACTAATAGGAATTGTTGCCATTACTACCCCGATCTGTGCGGTATTGCCCAACGCCACCACGGTGATGTTGTTAGCACCTTTAATTCCCCCATTGGCACAGGATATAGGTGTGGATTTTGTGCCGCTCTTAATCCTGATGGTTTTCGTGGCCAACAGTTCCGGGTTATTAACGATTGTTGGTGATCCCGCTACTTATATCGTCGGTGATTCTATTAATATAACCTTCATGGAATACCTACAGCGTTTGAGTTTAGGTGGTGCGCTGGCAGTAATTACCATTCTGCTTATGTTACCTTGGTTATTCCCCAAAATCTGGCGGACAAAATTCGAGCATTTAGAAGACTTACCCCATCCGCAAATTAATCATCCGCGCGTCCTAGCTCTGGGGGGAATTATCGTCTTTTTAGTCTTATTTTTATTCGTCGTCGGTGAATCTTTTCCCGTACCCCTTGCTCCGGCGGCTGTTGCTTTGATGGGGGCAGCTTTAGCCCTACTTTTAGCCCAGCAATCGAAGATAGATACGGTGCATAATATTCTCCGAGATGTGGACTGGAGTACCCTATTATTTTTTATGTCAATTTTTGTCCTAATTGGCGGCTTAGAAAAAACTGGGGTAGTTAATAGTTTATCGGGATTTCTGGCGATAATTTTAGGCAAAAATATCTTTTTAGGTTCTCTAGTCTTGCTGTTTTTTGTCGGTTTTATTTCCAGTGTAGTTCCGAATATTCCCCTAGTGGTGGCCATGGTTCCACTACTGAAACAGTACCTGGTTAATGTTAATTTAGTCGGGACGGAGGTTCTTTCTCCCGATTATGCCGGTTCTTTTCCCCCGTCCGTTTTACCGCTTTTCTATGCGATGATGTATGGAGCCACCCTAGGAGGTAATGGTACTTTAGTGGGAGCTTCTTCTAATATTGTCGCCGCCGGCATCGCCGAACAACACGGGGGCAAAATTAGTTTTCATACCTTTCTGCGCTACGGTTTACCGGTGATGTTTACTCAGTTAGTCGTCTCGGCTATGTATATGTTAGTTTTCTTTGTCTAGTCTATCTCTGGGGGTATTAATGTTAAGTCCGTTTAAGATTGACAAGAACGTTAACATCGATTAACATTCTCCTATCGTGCTAGATAATCTGGATTGAGCGGCGATCATGAACAAAAAAATCTCTGTTTTAGCACCAGATTTATCCGGTGGTGGTGGCACAAGAGTCTATTTGATTGCTCAAGTCTTGCAACAGCTAAACTGTCAGGTGACGGTTTATGGTCCGATTTTTGGCCAGGAAATCTATCCCACCCCACCAGGGAATATAGCGGTGGTATCGGTCAAAGGCAATAATTATCCCCAGTTTTTTGGCCAGATCAAGACTTTACTCGATCGCCTCTCCGGAGAGATTATCTACGCGGTTAAACCCCGTCCCACCAGTTTCGGCATCGGTTTACTGAAACGTTTTTTTTCCCCACGTCCCCTAATTCTTGATATTGACGATTGGGAAATGAGTTGGTTTGGTGGCGATCGATGGTCCTATCGTCCTTATCCTCGACAATTAGCTAGGGATATCCTCAAAAAAAATGGTGCGCTTAGGGATCCGAATCACCCTCTTTATCTGCGTTGGATGGAAAATTTAATTAACCGCGCTGATGCGGTGACGGTTAATAATCAATTTTTGCAAAAGCGTTATGGGGGGATTTATTTACCGAATGGCAAGGATACGCAACTTTTCGATCCCAATCTCTATGATCCTGTCGCTTGTCGTCAAAAATACGGTTTATCCGCGTATAAAGTCTTAATGTTCCCGGGTACAGCTAGACCTCACAAAGGTTTAGAAGATGTCTTAATCGCTTTAGATCAAATTGGTGATCCTGATTTTAAATTGGTGGTGGTGGGAGGTCGCCAAATCGGGGATGGTTATCTGGATAGTTTGCTAGAAAAAGGTCAACCTTGGTTAATTCATTTACCTGCTCAACCGCTCGAGCGAATGCCGGAAGTTATTGCCGCTGCCCATGCTATTATCGTTCCCCAGAGGGATGAAGCTACGGCTAACGCCCAATTTCCGATTAAACTCACCGATGGTATGGCGATGGCTAAACCGATTATTTCCACTAAAGTGGCAGATATTCCCGAAATTTTAGCTGATATTGGCTATTTAGTCGAACCTCGATCGCCAGAGCAACTAGCTGTCATAATTAGAGAAGTTTTTAATCATCTCGACTCGGCTAATGCACGAGGACTAAAAGCGAGAGAGCGCTGTATCGCCTCCTATAGTACCACCGCCATGGCGACAACTCTCTCTGGCATAATTACTTCTCTGGAAGGGAAATATTAGATTGTAGCGAGTAGGATAATTGACCGTTGACTATTTACTTTCTTACTTATAGCGATGAATCCTAAGCAAATTCTCCTTAAATATACGCTGAAACACTGGGTATTAGTGGTTTCCAGCATTGTTATCGGCTTTGTCAGTACCGTATTTAATGGGGTAGGAGCTATTTTAGTTATCCCTTTGCTAATTTCTTTTATTAATCCCGAAAATGATATCTTAAAAAATGCCCCCCAAATTATCAAAAAGCTGCTCTCCGTTTTCGAGGTTTTCTCGGTCGATACTCGTTTTTTCTGGATGTTTGCGGCGATATTAGGAATTTTAATTCTCAAGCACATTACCAATTTTGTCAGTAATTTGCTAGGCACTTACTTGTCTTTAATTATGGCAAAAGATATGCGAATTGATTCAGTTATTCTGCTGCTAGAAGTGGATATAGATTATTATGTAAAAAGTAAAATAGGAGATATTTTTAATCGTTTCATGTCGGAGATTAATCGGGCTGTAGCATCAATTAGAAATTACATAAACCTGATTAAGATTATCGCTACAGCTTTCATGTACTTAGTTATTTTATTATCAATTTCTTGGCAATTAACTATTCTTTCAAGTGTTTTGGGTGGCTTTTTAGGTCTGCTTAATCAATACTTTGTCAAGAGATCGAAAAAGTTTGGAGAGATTATCACCGTAACGGCTAAACAGCAAACTAATAAACTGTTGGAACTGTTAACGGGAATTCGCCTAATTAAAGCGGTAGGCAATGAGAGATACGAATTAGAATCTATCGTGGAAGATATCGAAGCCCGGGAGAAAGCGGGTTTAGATGCCCAGATTAATAATGCTGTAATCGCTCCGCTCAATGAGATCGGTGGGGTAATTATTATTGCTTTAATTATCATTGCTGGTCGTTATCTTTTTAATGAACAAATCCAAGCTTTAGCGACGATTTTATTAACCTATCTCTATGTACTTTTCCGGGCCCTGCCGATAGTTAGTCAAATTAACAGTGCTAGGAGTAGTCTATTGGGTGATGTTTCCGCAGTAGAGGTGGTAGCGGACTTTCTCATTCGAGAGAATAAACCATTTATGAGCAATGGCTCTATTCCCTATCAAAGATTAGAGACAGGTATTCATTTTGATAACGTCCAATTTTCCTATCCTGGTCATCAAGAATTAGTTCTCAAGGGCATCGATCTTTGGATTCCAAAAGGAAAAATGATCGCTCTTGTTGGTGCTTCGGGGGCGGGAAAATCGACAATTGCTGATTTATTACCACGCTTTTATGATCCTACAGCCGGGAGGATTCTTTTTGACGGTCACGATTTACGGGATTATGAGATCAAATCTCTGAGAAAAGCCATGGGAATAGTCAGTCAAGACACTTTTCTCTTTAATAATTCTCTCCGTTTTAATATTGCCTACGGATTAAGCGATGTTAGTGATGCAGAAATTTTAGCAGCGACAAAAAGGGCGAATGCCTACGAGTTTATCTCCAAACTGCCGGAAGGACTGGATACGGAAATTGGCGATCGGGGAGTGAGACTTTCGGGGGGACAAAAACAAAGATTAGCGATCGCTCGTGCCTTACTCAGAGATCCAGATATTCTCATTCTCGATGAAGCCACCAGTGCTTTGGATACAATTTCTGAGCGTTTAGTACAGGAAGCGATCGATGAACTCTGTCGCGAGCGGACTACTCTTGTGATCGCTCACCGTCTTTCCACAGTTCAAAAAGCCTATCAAATTGTGGTGCTGGACAAGGGAAAAGTGGCAGAAATCGGCAATCATGAGGAATTATTAGCTCAAGGTGGTCATTATGCCCGTTTACACGCTCTGCAATTCAGTGATAGCAAAGGGGCTGACTCTAAGAATAGGGAAGATGAGCAAAAAAGAAAAGCTTATTTATCCTACGAAGCGAGAAGCAGTCTTAATAGTCTTTTAGGTTCTCTGCGTCTAGTATCTGAAGATTTAATCGAAGATTCTCAGGAGAAACAGGAAATTTTAGAAGAATCCTGTAGTTCAGCCATGCGACTTCTCCATATTATCGAAGACTACGAGTATTCCTCGACTCGATAGCTCTCCTGCAAAAATCAAAAATTGTTGTCATAGTAAATCCGGTTATTAAAAACTGATTATTTATTCTCCCTTTTGCATGAGTGCCTGTCCTAATATGTAGCCTATACTCAACGGATTTAGTATTAGTTGAATAATCTTTGCAGAAAAGTGCTTCGATCCCGCAGGAAAACCTGGGCGCAATTGCGCCCCGGCATTCCCGAAATTGAGCCGCCGGGGTGAGTTCCTGCCCCAGTTAAATAAAGGTTTTTAATTGGGGTTTTGTAGTTAGCTATTTCCGGCAAAGGACGCAGGAAAATCATCTGATCTAAGGTCATATCAAGATGATAGTAATTACCTTTATAGGAACCCAAACGATTAGCTAATTCGGCCGGACTTTCCACCCGACGGGCAATAATGGCGGATTTGAGATTTGGGGCATAATCGGCCAGTTTATCAAGAACTCGATCGGCCACGCGATTTTTTAATTCTTCCGTCCATCCCGTGCCGTTTAATCCTGTTCCCTCGGCCCCGGCAATCTGATAGGGGGCAAAAAATTCGATCCAGAGGGTATGCTTACCTTGGGGAGCCATGGAGGGATCGAGAATAGTGGGTACATCTAGGTACATCGAGGGATTTTCGTCGGGAATCTGCCCCAAAATCGTTAAAGCGTGGGCCTGTTCAACGTGACGCACGGAATCGGCGATGAGAATCGTTCCCTGTAAATACTCCTCTTTGTGATCATAAGCCTCGAACCTTGGTGCTTCGGCGAGGGCGCAATCAATTTTAAGAATTGTTTCATTGTTATTGACAATTCGCCGTTCTACCCTTTCTCGCAATTCCGGATCGGCGGCATCCACATCGGCGGAGGCGACTAACTGTAAAAAAACTCGTCTAGCGTCAATATTAGAGATAACACCCGCTTTTGCCAGATATTCCTGTCCAGAGTCCACCCTAACCCCGATCGCTTCTCCTTCCTCAATTAGAATCTGTTTAACCTTCTGCTCGGTTAAAATCACCCCACCGAGACTAACAACACATTTCACCAGAGCCTCTGTTAGTGCGCCTGTACCACCACGAGGGCGAGCCACCCCGGGGGAGTGACGCATCGCCATCATCATCATCCCGGAGGTAATGCCTTTTTGGGAGGGAGGAGCGCCAATTTCTGCCGCTAGACGAGCCAGGGGTGCTTTGACAAATTCGCTCTCAAACCACTCATTGAGGACATCTTCGGGGGAAGTAATCATCGTGCGGATGAAGTCGAGCAGTTTCTTTTTCGAGCCGATCGCTTTCCAGACACTAGCTAAGGCACTAGAGTTATAATTGCGGGCAATTCTGAGCAAATCTTGAGGCGGAGCGTTAAACCAAGGACCGATCGCATTCAGCAACTGTGCCCAATAGTCGATAAACTGAAGGTAGCGATCGGCATCTCGCCGAGAAAACTGGGCAATTGCGGCGTGAGTTTTTTCCAGAGAGCGATAGGAAAGAAAATATTGGCCGGAGGGATGGGGACAGAAAACGGTAGGATCGAAGAATAAATACTCTAATCCGTGGCGTTTTAGCTCCAATTCCTCAATTACCGGCCCCAAAAAAATAAATTCGTGATCGATCGCACAGAGATTAAACTTAAAATCGGGGGCTAGATCTGGGATAACCGCTTCTGTGGTTGCCGCTCCTCCTGGTACGCTACGCTGTTCCAGAAGCAGGACGCGATAACCGGCTTTGAGGAGATAGGCGGCACAAACTAAACCATTATGCCCCGCACCGATGAGGATGACATCGTAACTTTCCATGCAGTTTCAAAAATTCCTATTTTTAATTTTGCGCTTTTCTTGACCCTAATATGTTAAAAATAGTTAAAGATTCGCTGCTGTCAGCAGATTTCAGCGAGCAGTTATTAGTAAGAAGCTAGAAAACCTTTAATTTTTCCTTTTTTTTATGAGTTCTGCGATTAAAGTTATGCAGCCATCGGGTATTTTAGATGGCAACCAAGCCAGCCAATTTCGCCAAGAAATTGCCGAAGCAGTGCAGGGAGGTTCAGAGGTGATTATCGTTGATTTCCAGGATGTCACCTTTATGGATAGCTCTGGTTTAGGGGCGCTGGTTTTATCCTTGAAAACCGTGCGTTCTGCGGGGGGTAAACTATTGATCTGCTCGATTAATGAGCAGATAAAAATGTTGTTTGAATTGACCGATATGGATCGAGTTTTTGAAATTTTTAATAACCGAGAAGAATTAGAACAAAAAATCCTCGGAAGTTAATTAACGAAAATCCACCTGCATGATCGAAAGATCATCCCTAAAATTACCATCAAATTGTAAAGCTTGAATTTTTTCAATAAAATTATCAAGATTTTTAGCAGAATTACAGTGATAATTTCGTAAAGATTGAATAAAGTTTTCTAGTCCCCACATCCTACCATCAGCACAATCGATCTCGTAAATTCCATCGCTAAAAAGATAAAGGCTACTGGAGAAATTCAGGGATTGAACCTGATTGATATATTCTGCTTCCGGAAACATTCCGATGGGAAAACCGGGGGCTTTCAGTCTGGTTTCAATCATCTGTCCAAAAGGTTTTTGAGTCAGGAGAACTGCCGGGGGATGACCGGCACTGGCATAGGTTAACTGTTGTTGTTTCTGATCATAAATTCCGTACCAGATAGTAAAATATTTATCATTCTTAGGACTGATTTGATAAACTTGATTTAACCCATGTAAAACCTGATTAGGTTGATAGTAATTCACCTGAGTTAAACCACGGGAACGGAGTAAATTAATCACCGAAAGGGAAGGTAAAGCCGCTCGCAAACCATGGCCTGCCACATCTAAAAGATATAACACCAAATGGTCATTATCTAACCAATAATAATCAAAACCATCGCCCCCCAATTGACGAGAAGGAAGGAAGCGAAAATCGATAGCAAGTTTGGGAGAAATAAAAGGTTCTGGTAACAGCGATCGCACATATTCCGCCGCCTCCGCTAACTCCATTTCTAGTAATTGTTTTTGCGCTTGCAGATCATGACTTAATTGATGCAAACGAATTCCCGCCCGCACGCGCGCTCTTAACTCATTAATCTCGATCGGTTTACACAAAAAATCATCTGCCCCCGCATCCAATCCCTTGACCCGATCCTCCACCGATCCCAAAGAAGTTAAGAGGATAAAAAAAGTCGTTGACAGTTGGGGATTGAGCTTAATTTGCCGGCAAACTTCCAACCCATCGATCCCCGGCATCATCCAATCACAAATAATCATCGCTGGTTTTAGTTGCCCCGCTTGCTTTAATCCTTCTTCCCCATCACTGGCAACAAAAACCTCGTATTCCTTCTGCAAAGCACGGATCAGAAACGTTTGAATTACTCCATCATCATCAATTACTAGAATTCGTACCATCTTTTTTGTAACTCGACTATCTCAATCTTACTGCCTACCCCCGACTCCCTGACAGATGACTTTGCTTGTCCCTCAACCAGGGATTAAATCCAGAATCGAGCTAACACATCAGTCATAGTTTGGGAAAAATGGTATAACTTCTAGCGTAAGGCATTGGAGAGGTAAGCCGGGGGTGAAGATTTCTTTTCAGGTAGATAGCGATCTCAAGTCCTTAGATACCGTTTTAAAATATTTTGAGCAACTTGAACCAGCGGGCATTCCCCAAAAAGACTGGCTCCAGTGTCAGCTTGCTCTTGCCGAAGGTTTTACCAATGCAGTCCGTCACGCTCACCGACACCTACCTCCCGAAATCCCGATCGAGATCGAGATCGAGATTACCCGATCCCAGATGGAAATTCGCATCTGGGATCGGGGTTCCGCCTTCGATTTAGAGGACTTTATCGAGAAAAACGCCTATCATGACTATAGTTTCTCTGGTCATGGGCAAGGACTGCCGATCCTCCAAAAAATCGCCGATCAACTCAGTTATACTCGCAGCGAAGATCAGCGCAACTGTCTGTTAATTATTAAACAATTTTCCCGCCATGAATCCGATCGCACCCCTAGTTTCTCCTAGTTGGTTAGTGACTAATCTCGATCGCCCCGATCTGATGGTTATTGACTGTCGTTTTCAGTTAAACGATCCCGATCTCGGTTATCAAGAGTATTTAGCCAATCATATTGAAAATGCCTTCTATTTACACCTCGATCGCGATTTATCGGCTCCCGTTGCCCGTCATGGCGGCCGTCATCCTTTACCGAATCCGCAGACGATAGCCGCTAAATTAAGCTCTTTAGGGGTGATTTCTGGTCAAACCCATGTCATCGCCTACGATTCCTCCCGTTTTGCCTTTGCCAGTCGTCTCTGGTGGTTATTACGTTATCTGGGCCATGAACGAGTCAGCATTCTCGATGGTGGTTGGCAAAATTGGTTAAATGCCGGTTATCCCGTCTCTAATCAGATACCTGTGCCGAAAACCGGCGCTTTTCTCCCCCAAGTTCAACAGGATTGGGTAGTCACAATCGAGCAGGTAAAAAGGCAAAAAGAGCAAGGGGGAGTGGTGTTAATTGATGCCAGGGAAAGCGATCGCTATCGGGGTGAAAGGGAACCGATCGATCCGATCGCCGGTCACATCGAGGGGGCGCTTAATTATCCCTGGTTGGAAGTCACCGATAGTCAGGGTTTTTCTCAACCCCAGGACCTGCAAACACAACGTTGGCAAGAGCGGCAAGGCGATCGAGAAATTATCCTCTACTGTGGTTCAGGAGTGACAGCCTGTGTTAATATCCTTTCCCTTACCCTAGCCGGATACGAGAATGTTAAGCTATATTCTGGAGGTTGGAGTGATTGGTGTTCCTACCTGATCTAACCCGCCCTATTGATACCCATCTATCGAGAAAGATTATCAAAATGACCTGATTACTGTACAATCCCTCTATTATCACTTTTAATTATTCCCAAACTATTATCTAGTTTGTCTCCTAAGTGGGTGGGTGGAATTAAATATAAGATAAACGTAGGTTGGGTTGAAGCATGAAACCCAACGCCCGCATGGGTTACGCTACCGCTAACCCATCCTACAAATAATTGTGTCTCCCTACTTAGACAAAAAAGCTAATTTTTATTTTAGTTGCTATCTTTTTGCTCTCAAATCACCGCTATTCCCCAAAGAATAGTCGTTTTCCCCCGTAAAATTACTAAAAAGTAATTTTATAGTTAAACTGTATAAAAAATTAGGTATGTATTTTGTATGACAGAAGCCGGTCTTTGTCATTGTAATGGTGGCACCCGTCCGAAAGATCGCCTTTCGATTTTTGTGGATGGCAATAATATGTTTTATGCTCAACAAAAAAATGGTTGGTTTTTTGACCCGCGTAAGGTGTTAAATTACTTCACCAACGACCCGAATATTATGTTAATTAATGCCTTTTGGTACACGGGTTTAAAAGATTCCCAAGATCAAAGAGGTTTTCGCGATGCTTTAATTAGTTTGGGTTATACGGTGAGAACAAAAATTTTGAAAGAATATTATGATGATAGTTCCGGTCGGTTTTCCCAGAAAGCTAATTTAGATATCGAAATTGTCGTCGATATGTTTAATACCGTCGATCAATACGATCGAGTGATTTTATTTAGCGGTGATGGCGATTTTGAACGAGCGATCGAACTATTGCGCTCTAAAAATACTCATATTACCGTAGTTTCTACGGAAGGGATGATCGCTAGGGAATTACGCAACGCCACCGATCGCTATATTGACCTGAATGATATTCGCAAAGATATCGAAAAAAGTGATTATTAACCGGCCGTTTTGTCTTTAAACCGGCTATTTATCCCATTTTTCTTTATTGGTAGTCCTCACCCCAATCCTTCTCCCAGAAGGGGATAGGTGAGGCAGTTAACCATCTCTTGTTTATTTTTCCTTGAGTCGAAATAGTAAAAACTGATTGACCTGATTCGGATTAAAATTATCATCACTGACTAAAATCAAAGAGCGACTGCCATCAGCTAATCTTGGACCGAGGGTCATTCCTTCCAAATTATCTAAATCAATCCCTAAAGTCCCTAAATCTAGTAATAATTTTTTCCGCAAGGGTTGCACCTGTAAAGCTTCTAATTCTCCCGGTATCCGAGCAATTTTCGAGGTATCGGTGGCACTCCCATTAACTACCTGAAATAGTTTCGCTCCAAAACCTTCTAAACCAAAAGTTCGCTCTAAACTGAGAAAATAACCCTCTTTTTCTAAAGCTAATAATTCCGTTAAACCGTAGTATCTCGCACCACTGGGTGGCTCATCTAACACATACAATTGTTCTGATACTAACACAGGCGCACCAATCGGATCAATAACATAATGAAGAAGTCGCACTCTGAGATTTTCTGCTCTTTTTCCCGTGGGACTATCTTGAATTAACGCGCTTTCTGTGGCAGTAAACAAACGAAAAGGATCGTCTTTGAGAGTGCTGGTAATCCCTAAAGTTAAGGATTCAAACCCTAAATTATCCTGTATTCCTTTTTGATTGGTATCATCTGGTAAAAAGCGATTAGGAATTAACAAAGACTCCTTTAATTGTCCCTGCAAATCAAATTCAGCAATAAAAGGAGCAATTCCCTGTTTAACCGCACCTTCACTGGAAATAAACAAAGTTTGTCGGGGCGAAAAAGCGATACCTTCCGGGTCGATCGATCCCTTTTTAAACGTTTCTCCCTTGCCATCTTTTAGCAACGTGACTGCCTCTAAATTCACTTTTTCGATTTTTTCACCATTTATCTGCAAACTAGCCCGATAAAAGCGGGCCGGAGCTTTCTGAGAACGATCATCACTGAGGAGATAAAAGCGGTTATTGGCACGATCGTATGTAATTGCCGATAATCCCCCCACCCTTGTCCCTTGATAATCCGCTTGTGGCAATTGATATTCTCCCAAAAACTCGACCGAGAGGGGTAGAAACATTCGTTGTTCTGCTAAAACTTGCGGGGAGACACCACAGGCCCCCAGACTAAAGGTTACAATCAAACTAGCAATTAAACCCAAAATTGGGAAACGCAAATTTTCGGCAGTCAGTCTCTTATAGAATCGATCGATCACAAAATATCATCCTCTACTACGCTCCTATCAATCTATTATGCTACGTTTTTCTCTCAGTTTATGGCTCTGTTTGATCGCTACTTCCCTTCCTCTCCTAGCACAAACAGAAACCCCTGCACCCAATCCCCTCGAAACTCCCCTAAAAAGTCCTTTATTACCCGCAATCGATCGCCCTTTAACTCCCTTGGAGCGTCGTCAACTGTTATTATACATCGATCAACGCGATGCTGAAGCTCAAGCTAAATACGATGCGGGATTAAATGAGGAAGCTTTTCCTATCTGGTATGAAGTGATTAAATTAAATCGTTATTTAGGAGCAAAAGAAGAAGTAAAATCTTTGGGAAAAGTGGGTTTAGCAGCTTGGAATCGAGATCGAACCGAGGATGTTAAATTAATTACTGCTCGTTTAAAAGCTCTGCAAAAAACTGCGGAAACTAACCAGACAATGGACGGGGAATTATTAGCATTACTAGGTACATCCTATGAACAGGTACGAGCTTTTAATGAGGCGATAATTATCTATGATAAAATCCTAGCTAATGCCAGACAATCTGGTGATAATCTGGCAGTAGAAGCAACTTTAAATAAACTTGGTCAAATTCATTTATCCCGTTTTGATTATCAAAAAGCAGCTCCAGTCTATGAGGAATTATTAACTATTTCTAAGGTGCAGAATAATTCTTTGACTCAAGGAATTTATTTGCAAAGACTAGCAGAAATTTATCGAGAATCTCTGCAACCAGCTAACGCCGTAAAAATTAAAGAAGAAATAGCTGAAACCCAAATCAGAAATCAGCAAATACAGTTAATCCCCGCTCTAAAAATTCAAATTGGTTTAGATTACCAAGCTTTAAAAGATGCAAATAAAGCCAGCCAAAACTTTCAAGAAGCCTATTCTCTCGCTTTTGCTTTACAACAGTACGGCACCGCAGGAGAAGCTTTAAATAAGTTGGCCGAACTCTATAAAAGTTATCAACAGGTGGATTATGCTTTACAAATCTATCAAGAATTAATTAAAGTCCATGAATTGGGTTATAATTACTACGGTTTAATGAATACCTACGATCAAATCGGTCAAATTTATCTAGAGAGAAAAAATTATCCCCAAGCTTTACTCGCTTTCCAAAAAGGTGCGGAATTAGCCCAAGCTATCCGTTATCGTGAACAATATTTTCAAACCCAAATCACCCAAGTTAATCAAGCAATAAATAATCCTGAACAGTGATCTTTAAGTCTTTGAATAGTTAACTAATGGACATATAAGTAGGTGGGTGGAATTAAATATAAGATGAACGTAGGTTGGGTTGAAGCATGAAACCCAACGCCCGCATGGGTTACGCTACCGCTAACCCATCCTACAAATAATTGTGCCTCCCTACTTAAATGGGGAAATGGGGACTAAGAAATATCTTCCCCAACACCCTAAAACCCCAACACCCCAACACCCTAAAACCCAAAACCCAACCCACCAATGGAAAATTCCTATTCTGAATTAACCGAAGACTTGCTGAAATTGCTGCAACATTTGCCCCACTTAAAAGATAGTAAATGGATTCAAAGATCTCTGGAAGCAATAGTCAGAATTGCCAGGGAGGAAATCGATCGCCTCGATTGGAAAATTTTAACCTATGCGATCGAAGATCTAGAAAAGGGATTTCAGGTATTTTACCCCTACCGTCACATTCGTAAACTTACCATTTTTGGCTCGGCACGCATCAAACCCGACAGCAGTGAATACCGTCTCGCAGTAGAGTTCGCACGTCGTATCAGTCAATACGGTTTTATGGTGTTAACCGGCGCTGGGGGTGGCATCATGCAAGCAGGGAATGAAGGTGCTGGACGGGAAAATTCCTTCGGATTAAATATTCAGCTACCCTTTGAACAGGGGGCTAATCCCCATATCATAAATGATGCCAAATTAATCGATTTTAAATATTTCTTTACCAGAAAACTATTTTTTCTGCGGGAAAGTGACGCAGTAGCTTTATTCCCCGGTGGTTTCGGCACCCAAGATGAGGCCTTTGAAACCCTTACCCTCTGTCAAACCGGTAAATACGGACCTGCACCCCTAGTATTAATTGATGAGCCTGATGGGGATTACTGGCAAACTTGGCAAGAACAAATTAGTGAAAATCTGCAAAAAAGAGGACTGATATCCGCCGAAGATCGGAATTTTTATACTATTACCAACGATCTAGACTACGCTTGTCAAACAATTCGCCACTTCTATCGGGTGTATCACTCCAGCCGTTTTGTGGGAGAATCCTTTGTTATTCGTCTTAATCACGAACTAAGCGGGGAACAGATCGAACAAATTAACCAAAACTTCGGCGATATCGTAGTTAAGGGTAAAATCGAACCTAGTCAAATTCTAGAACGAGAGAATCGGGATTCCAGCCACCATTTACCTCGTCTAGTTTTTTACTTTAACGGCAAGAGTTACGGACGCTTGTATCAGTTAATTGATCACATCAACGATTTAAGTCCTGTAGTGACCCTCGAAGAGCATCCCGAAAGAAAATAAACCCTAGGCTAGAGTTTCCGGACAGTATCCTAAACCCTTAGTAAATTGTTGCCGAAAAGCCTCTATATCTTGCTGATCCGGGGTACCATGGGACACGATCGCCACTTGGTAACGACGCATGACATCAATAGGAGATTGTCCCGTTTCCAAACTCCAAAAAACCATCTGGAGACGCATTTCCGGTTGATAGGGAATCCCTAACTCATTCATGTAGGCGCGAAAATCCCCGTGTTGGCAAGGAGTAAGCATTTGATTAAACTTGACCTTGACCACCCAACCGTTAATCTGATGGATAACCGTCATGACGGAGGAGGGTAGATGAGTCATCGATCGCAGGTATTCGGTGACTCGTAGCGTTAGACTAGCGTTAGCAAGAAAATAGAGATAGTCCATAGTGGCCGCTGGGATGTTGGCTAATAGTCACGATTAGTGTTATATCTCTAGTCTGACGATAAACCGTTCCAGATATCAAGGGGAGAAATCCCCGATTTAGTGAAGTTCGCCTGGGTAGAATTACCCAACTTTTGCGAAGATCTTTATGATGATAACGACGATGATCCCTGACCAATCACTCTCCAGCTACGATTATCACCTTCCTCCGGAGTTAATTGCCCAAAATCCCGCAGACCCCCGAGACAGTTCCCGTCTTTTGGTGTTAGATTCTCCTAATAGTCATAATTTGGCTATTTTTCGGGATTTACCCACTTGGTTAGAGCCGGGGGATTTGTTGGTTCTCAACGATACCCGCGTGATTCCGGCCCGTTTATTTGGACGTAAAACCACCGGCGCACCCATAGAAATATTACTATTGGAAGAACAAGATAACTATCGTTGGTTATCCCTAGTGAAACCTGGAAAACGCTTTAAAGTCGGTTCAGGAGTCCTTTTTTATCCGAAAACAGGGCGAACGGAAGACCAAGCAAAATTATGGTTAGCGAAAGTAATCGATCGAGATCTAAACACCAGTGGTCGTCTGCTAGAATTTCAACGTCATCCCGGACGCAGTTTTTGGGATATGTTGGAGGAGTACGGTCATATTCCATTCCCCCCCTACGTCACCGAATCAGAGGCGGAAGAAGACCGTTATCAAACAGTTTACGGTTATAAACAGGGTTCTGTGGCCGCTCCCACGGCCGGATTACATTTTACTCCCGAATTATTCCATAAGCTCGCCCAGAAGGGTATAGATACCGCCTATATCACCCTTCATGTGGGAGTGGGAACCTTTCGTCCCGTGGAAGTGGAAAATATTACAGAACACCTAATGCACCAAGAATTTTTGCAGATTTCCGCCGAAACTGCCGAAAAAATCGCCCAAACAAAGGCTAGAGGTGGCCGGGTTATCGCCGTAGGAACCACGGTAGCTCGCGCCTTGGAAGGGGCAATTAAAGAAACTAAGAGCGATAAATTAACCGCTTTTCAGGGAAAAACCAATTTATTTGTCTATCCGGGTTATCAATGGCGGGTTATCGACGGCATGATCACTAATTTTCACCTACCCAAGTCCAGTTTGATGATGTTAGTCAGTGCCTTAGTCGGACGGGAAAGACTACTGGCATTGTATCAAGCAGCTATCCAAGAACGTTTCCGTTTCTATTCCTTCGGTGACGCTATGTTAATCCTACCCAGCGCTTGCAGCAGTAATCGGTAAGTAGTTGGGCAAAATTACATCCACACCCTAGAAAGAAGGAGGAGCAGAACTGCGGAAAGGGCAACAGGAAAGGGGAAAAATATGTGTAAGCGGCCCGCGCATCTAAATTGGTCTAGGTCGATTATCGAACCACCTCTAGCCTGTTGTCTATCCTAACCAAGAAATGAAAAGAAAAGATATTAAAATTGGTCGCCGCTATTCTAGCAAACCCCTGCAAATATTTTTAATTATTGCGTTCATCGTCGCCGCTCCCTTTGCTATTTTTTATCTTATTGCCTTGGCCTATCTCTGGCAAGGCGATCGACTTTTGGCCGCGGGGGAGAAGGAATCGGCTCTGTCTGCTTACCGAACAGTTTTATCTTTTCACGAAAATTCAGTCCAAGCCCATATAAAAATCGCTCAGGTCTTGCAAAGTCAAAAACGCTATTCTGAAGCCTTACAAGCATATAATCGTGGCTTTATCGTTAATAATAAACCACCGATGGAACCCTCCCAAAGTAATTATTTAGTGGCTTTGGGGGATATCTTCGCGCAGGAGGAAAAATGGTCAGAGGCGATCGATGCTTACCAAAAAGCAATTATCATTAAACCAACTTTTAAAGCGCAATTTCAGCTAGGAAAAGCCCTCTATAGTTCACAACGTTGGGATGAGGCGGCGAAAGCTCTGCAAGCAGCGGTTTTTCTCGATCCTACTCAGGGAAAAGCCTATTTTTATCTGGGAAAGGCCTACAGTGAACAGCAACTCTGGCCAGAGGCCAGTTATGCCTATCAGCAAGCTCTAGAATTGATACCTAATCAGGGTGAAACCTACAAAAAATTAGGAGAAACCCTAGCAAAACAGGGAAAATGGGAGGAAGCAGAGCAAATATATCGACAGGCTTTAATTTACGCCCCTAAAGATGGGGATATTTATAATTATTTAGGTAAAGCTTTAGCGGAACAGGGAAAACTAGGGGAAGCCATGGCAGTTTTTCAACAGGCGCGCCAAATTAGTCCCAAGAATGCTAATATTTACGAAAATCTCTGTTATATCTATATCAACAACGGTCAGATCGATGAGGGTCTAAATTGGTGTCGGCAGGCCGTAGAAATTGATCCCAATTTATCAGAAGTTAGATTTATTTTAGAGGAAATTCAACGGGGGCGATTGATTCACGACAATCCCGAATTATTAAAAATGCCAGAGATAATTCCCAGTGTTAAGAGTGATCCTCTGGTGAATTTAAAACGCTCAATTGTTAAAATTGTCATTCGTGGCAAAAATAACAATGGTATCGGCACTGGTTGGTTATTAAAACGAGATCAAGATACAGCTTGGATCGTGACTAACCGCCATGTGGTTACGAATTACCGTCAAGAAATCGATGCAGGGGCGCGCATTTTTGTCGAGTATTATAGCCAACCACCCCAGGGAAAAATTCCCAAGCGTTCAAAAGCTAAAATTCTCCACACTACCCCCCCTAACGACTGGCTCGATTTAGCAGTATTAGAGGTAAAAAATCCCCCCCCAGATTTAAAACCTTTAGCTTTAGCGCCCCTACCAATTGCCGCTAATCAACCAGTAATCTCGATCGGTAATCCTTTTAATCAAAAAGATTGGACTGTCAGCAAAGGCACTGTTAATGATAATAACCAAAAATCCTTAAGTTTGTCCATGTTTGTCGTTTCTGGACAGTCGGGAAGTCCAGTTTTAAACGATAAAAATCAAGTGGTGGGAGTGATTTCCCAAGCGAGTTTATTTTGTGATGATCCCTCCACTCCTAAACCCCTAGAAAATGCCGTTAAATTGGGCTGCGGTTTCGCAATTCCCATTGACAGGGTGCGAGAAAGGTTAAGGGAGTGGGAATTATGAATTGGGAAGTGGGGAAGTGGGGAAGTGGGGTGTGGGGAGGTGGGGAAGCGGGGTGTGGGGTGTAGGGTGTAGGGTGTAGGGTGTGGGGTGTGGGGTGTGGGGTGTGGGGAGAATAAATAAAAAAGTCTCCTATCTCCTATCTCCTATCTCCTATCTCCTGACTCCTATCTCCTGACTTGAAAATAGAAGCTGAAATAAGGCAAATTCGTCAATCATACTATTAGGGGTCGAGAAAATCGTCACCGACCTCCCCTCCCATTCAGAACCGTGCATGAGACTTTCACCTCACACGGCTCCTAGTTTGACGGTTCCCTTGTTAAGCAGCAATTCCAAATTCAAACGGTAGTGTAGGATACAGAATTGATTTCGCTTCTGTCCCTCAAAATAGAGTGAACGAGTTGCCCATTGGGTTTTGCAGGAATGGAAGTCCAAGATTTGAGTTTTATAGGGATGCTGAGCT